>SVDS01000030.1 GCA_015057715.1 Paenibacillaceae bacterium | reverse complement strand
TGTGATGCAGAAGAGATCTATGTACAGTCTGCAGTTTTAGTTGATCCTGCTATTGGAGAAGCTGGCGATGTAGATACTGCTGTTATCACCATCAAGATGGAGAACGGTGCAATTGCAGTCATTGATAACTCCAGAAAAGCAGCTTACGGTTATGACCAGAGAGCAGAAGTATTCGGCTCCAAGGGTATGGTTGCAACCTCCAACGACACAGAATCCAGTGCAGTTTTAAGCACTGCTGATGGTGTGACTGGCGAGAAACCTCTTTACTTCTTCTTAGAGCGTTATATGCAGTCCTTCGCAAAAGAAGTGAACTGCTTTATTGAAGCCATTGAGAACAATACAGACACTCCTCTTGGCGTATTAGATGGTTTAAAACCGGTATTAATGGGAATCGCAGCAAAGAAATCTGTGAAAGAGCACAGACCGGTTAAAATCTCCGAAATTACAATGTAAGACAAAGGACCTGCCTCTTATCTGGCAGGTCTTTTTTTCAATATGCTTCAGTTGGCTTATAAAGTACAAAAAGTGCATAGAAACCAGCATAGGAAAAGCAATTTCTGCGCTGACGTTTCCGTTCAAACATGTTAAATTAATAGCATATTTTATAAGATATAGTTCATTACAGAAAAGAGGAGTTGTCATGTATCAATTGGAACAGATGGTGATTGGCTGGGTGGAGCGTTATGATCTGGTCTATCAGACCAGTTTGCTTTTACGAATCATCGTGGCCGGTTTTTCAGGATATTTAATCGGATACGAACGAAAAAACCGGAATAAGGGAGCTGGAATGAGAACCCATGCCATCGTGGCTATGGGAGCTGCTCTTATGATGGTTGTATCCAAGTACGGCTTCCGGGATATTCCCAATTTTGACGGCTCCAGAATTGCTGCACAGATTGTATCGGGAATTGGTTTCCTGGGAGCGGGCGTTATTTTTGTAAAGAATAATTCAGTGAGCGGTCTGACTACTGCTGCCGGGATCTGGGCAACTGCAGGAGTGGGAATGGCGGTAGGGGCCGGTGCTTATTATCTGGGCTGCGGTTCTGCGTTTCTGTTGATTATGATACAGGTTCTGCTCCACGATGTTCCCTTTTTGTCCAAGGAACCTTACCGGTGCATGCTGAAAATCACCACATCCCATTATGACGCAGTTATTACAGAGCTGTTTCATAAGCTCAATGAAGATAAGGTTAAGGTTCTGAATGTGAAGATAGGGAAATCCAAGGATGGAACCAAGATCGAACTGGATCTGCTTTATCCTGCCGGCTATGAAAAAAATGATCTGGTTATCCGCCTTTCCAATGATAAACGGATTGATACCGTCAACGGGTAGATTGATAAAAACAAAAATTGCAATAAATATTGAAAGAAAGACAAAAATAAGGTAGAAGCTATTTGGTAAAAAGGGATATACTCATTGGGTAAGAAAAATGAGAAAAAGTAAAGTGAGAATTTTATGATAAAGCATCTTGCTGCGGATTTACACACTCATACAGATATAAGCAGGCACGCTTACAGTACCGTTTATGAAACCATAACGGCAGCAAAAGATGCCGGTTTAATAGCTGTAGGAATCAGCAACCACTGTCCGGCTCACCCTGATGGGGCTCCTGAGGGTCATTTTAGAAATCTCAGGGTGATACCAGAATGGGTAGACGGTATCCGCGTATATCGTGGTGCGGAACTGAATTTTACTAACTTTGAAGGTGAAATTGATTTAAGCCCTGATACCATAATAAACCGTCTGGACTATACCATAGCTTCTTTTCATGATGATGTGATACCACCCGGAAGCGTAAAGGATCATACAAGAACGTATCTTCATGCAGCAGAAAATCCGCTGGTGGATATTATTGGTCACAGCGGAACTGCCTGTTATGAATATGATTATGAACGGGTGATACCGGAGTTTGGAAAGAATGGTAAGGTGGTAGAGATTAATGAAGGAACCTTTCGTGTCAGGAAAAGTTCTGCACAAAATTGCCGGGCCATTGCCAGACTCTGTATGAAATACAGTGTTCCTGTCATAGTCAGCTCTGATGCACACTTTTGCCGCAGCGTGGGAGTGTTTGAAGAAGCACTTTCCATGTTAAACAGCCTGGACTTTCCAAAAGAGCTGGTGGTAAATGCAGACATGGAGCAGTTAGAGTCCTGGTTTCATCGGAAACGGAGAGTATAATATAGAAAAGGATGCCGGGGCGTTGTTTGGCTCCGGCAGTTGTGCGCGGAAGGGAGCGGATAGAAAATGAAGTATTATATCGGAATAGACCTAGGCGGAACCAATATAGCCGCAGGTCTGGTAGGAGAAGACGGAACACTTTTTACCCGCCTGTCTGTACCAACCAGAAGCGGAAGAAGTGCAGGGGAAATTGTTCAGGATATGGCGGAGCTGGCTAAGAAGGCTGCAAAGGAAGGAAATATTGCCTGGGAAGAGATTGAGGCGGTAGGACTTGGAGTGCCGGGAACAGCCAACAAGGAAACAGGCATGGTGGAATATGCCAATAATTTGGGATTTTATGATGAGCCGGTTGTTTCCATGATGGAGAAGGCACTTCCTGGTAAAAAAATTCGTTTTGATAATGATGCCAATGCAGCTGCCTGGGGAGAATATATAGCAGGAAGCGGTAAAGGTGTGAGCTCCATGCTGGCGGTTACTCTGGGAACCGGTGTAGGCGGAGGAATCATACTTGACGGAAAACTTTTTGAGGGAATTAATTATGCAGCAGGAGAATTTGGGCATTTCACCATAGACCGGAACGGAATTCCCTGCAATTGCGGTAGAAAAGGATGTTTTGAGGCTTATGCGTCTGCCACTGCCCTGATTTCCCAGACAAAAGAGGCGATGCTTATAAATAAACAATCGATCCTCTGGGAACTTTGCGACGGGGAGATTGAGCTTGTGGAAGGCAAGACACTTTTTGACGGTGTGAGAAGACAGGATGAAACGGCGCTTAAGGTTTTTGACCGGTACATTGAATATCTGGCAGCAGGTCTGCTGGATTTAATCAATATATTCCAGCCGGAGTTAATCTGCATCGGCGGAGGCATCAGCAAAGCCGGCGATTTGCTGTTAGAACCATTGAAAAAGGTGATTGATCAGGGCGACTATGCAAGAACCTCTAAACGCAGGACTAGAATTGTTCCAGCTGTGTTGGACAATGATGCAGGGCTGATCGGAGCTGCTTTATTAGACTAGAAGAAAAGAGGACAATAATTATGAAACGATATATGGGACATCTGATACGTTCCGCAGAGAAGCGGGTGGATCATTTTTTAAGCACTCAGGTCACCAATGAGAAGGATCCATTTTATGGCGGAATGAAACGTGCTATTTTAGAGGTAAAGCCAACCATCTATGTGATGGCAGATGCTGCTTCGGTTTATTTAAATTCAGAGAGCAGATATTACAAGGATGCTGCTCTTCTTCGTGCCATGGAAGCAGCCGTAACCTTTATTGCAAACTGCCAGAGAGAAGATGGAAGCTTTGATTATCCATCCTGTAATTTTAAATCTGCGCCGGACACCTCTTTTTGCTTTAAACGTCTCATGGCAACTTACCGTCTGTTTTTAAAATATACAGAGGAAGGCGAACTGGACAAACTGAAAGATGGTTACCGTTTTATACTGGAAGAATCCTTAAACGCACTTTTAACTGGTGGTTTTCACACCCCGAACCACCGCTGGGGCATTACCGCAGCTCTGATGCAGGGTGCGAATCTTGTAAAAGAAGACAATCCTGAATTTGCGGCTCAGCTTCTTGCCCGGGCTGATCAGTATCTGGCAGAAGGAATTGACGGTAACGAGGAAGGGGAATACGCAGAACGTTCCACCGGCAATTACAATGCAGTGGTTAACAATGCCATGATGGCTATGTATGAGGAAACCGGCGATGAAAATTACCTTGGCTATGTAGAGCGAAACTTAAAAATGATGCTCTTTTACATTGACCCGGACGATACCATTTTCACACAAAACTCAACAAGGCAGGATCAGGGTAAAGCCGATTATCCGGACAAGTATTTCTACCAGTATTTATATATGGCTGCAAAAACGGGAGAAGAAATCTTTGACCGCGCCGCTCATAAAATCATCAAAGACAATATGGAGCGGGGTGATATGGCACCGGAATGCCTGCATATAATCATGCTTCATGATTTTATGGAACAGTATGAGTTTAAGGGCTACGGCTTTCTGGATACCTACCACAAGCATTTTGAGGAAGCAGGCGTAATCAGAGGAAAGACTTCCAATTACGGCTACAGTATTCTCAAAGGAAAAAGTGCATTTTTGTTCTTGAAATTTAAAGAAACTCTGGTATATTTAAAAATAGGAGAAAGTTACTGTGATATTCGTAATTTCGTGCCCCAGACCATTGAAGAAAAAGACGGGGTCTGTGTTCTGACCTCTGTAGCCAAAGGCTGGTATTATCTACCCTTTAAGGAAAAGCAGGATACAACCGACTGGTGGAAGATGGATCATAAGAAACGTGAGATTTTAAACAGCAGTGAAATTCATATGACAGTTACACTGAAAGAATTAGCTGACGGTATGGAAGTAACTGTCAAGGCCGAGGGACTTGATAAAGCTCCTCTTCGTGTCGAAATTTGTATTCCGGCAGGCAGCGTTCTGGAAAACGAGCACTTCCACATGAGAGCGGAAAAGGCAGGAGAGATGGTTCTCAGGGACGGATTCGTCAATCTGATTCACGAAGATCAGAAGCTTCTCATCGGACCGGGTTACGGAACACATGAGTTTGGCGGCCATTACTCAGGAGAGGAAATCAACACCACCGGTTTTACTCTCTACTTAAATGACTATACTCCTTATGAAAGAACGTTTTCCATTCGAAATATATAAAAAAAACAGAGTCATATTTGCAAGATTGTTCATAATAAATATATCATATGCCAAAAGAGGCAGTTGTCCGGCTTGACAACTGTCTTTTTTACTACTTGGCTTATGGCGAACTACTATAAACATATATAAACTATAGAAAAATAGGATTTATGTCGAAATATGTTGATAAAAGTAGGTAGTTCGTTATATAATGATTTTAACTTTTTCTGATTAATGACAGATAAGTTTTAAGGGACAGTATATGAAAGGAGAAAATTATGAAAAAGAATTTTATGAAACGTGCGGGCATTCTTTTGGCAACAGTTATGGTGCTTGGAGGACTTACCGCGTGCGGCGGCAAAGATCCGGCAGCAGAAGGAACAACAGCAGTATCCGGCAGCTCAGCAGGGGCTGGTGAGACGACAGCAGAGGCGGCTAAACCGTCTGAAGGAGGAGAGAGTACCTTTACCTATGCAATTGCAGGTGATCCCGGTGCCAATGTAAATGTAATTACAACCAGTGACCGTTTTGGTCTTATGACTCTCAAGATGATTTATTCCCCGTTATATATGTATAATGCGGACGGAATTAACTATTTCCTTGCAAAGAGCATTGATACCTCCGATGATAATTTATCTTATACCATGCATTTACGCGACGATGTAAAGTGGTCAGACGGAGAGAAATTTACCGCTGATGACGTTGTCTTTACATTCGAGGCAATGGAGAAAGAAGAGAACGCAGGCTGGGCTTATTCCCAGTTAGTATATAAGGAAGGTGCGGTAAAGATTGAAAAGGTTGATGATTATACAGTTAAATTAACCATGCCATTTGTAAATTCCGCAGCAGTGGAGATGTTCTCCCAGATTTTCATCATGCCAAAGCATGTGTATGAGAATGTAACTAATTTTGAAAATAATGATGTCAATACAAAACCAGTGGGAACCGGTCCTTATGTAATGTCTGAATACTCAGCAGGTTCCTATGTGAAGTTCACAAAGAATGAGAACTATTTCCTGGGAGCACCTTCTATTGATAATATCGTATACCGTATTATTGAAAATGAGAATACAGCCATGACAGCAATTCAGAGCGGCGAAGTAGATGCATGGATTGGAACTCCGGCTCAGGTTGCTCAGATGAATCTGGATTCTGCTAACTTAACTGTTTATCCTTATCAGGAAGGCCGTGTGGCATATATGATGATCAATGCAGCCCGGGTTCAGAATGAGGATTTAAGAAAAGCAATTCTGTATGCTCTTGATAAGAAGGCAATTGCAGATGCAGCTCTCTTAAGCTCTGATTATTACGATCTGCCATGGAGCTTCATGCCACCTAACAGCAAGTTCTTTACAGAAGATGTGGAGAAATACGAGCAGAACCTTGATAAATCCAAAGAGTATCTTGCAGCTTCCGGCGTACAGAAGCCTGAACTGAAACTTGCATACAGCGGATCAGACAGCTTACAGTCTACTTCAGCTTTACTGGTACAGGAACAGCTTGAGAAAGCTGGATTTAAAGTGACTCTTTCTGGTATCGATTCCAAGGCACTCAGCCAGCAGATGAAGGATAAGAACAATACCTATGATATGTACTTTGGTGGTTATATCATGGGAATTGACCCTGACACCTTCTCCAGCTTATTTGAAACAGGAGCTGCATACAATTATATGTATTATGATCAGCCTGAAATCAACGAACTGTTTGCACAGGGACGTAAAGAAACAGACGAGACAAAGCGGAAAGAAATTTACACCAATATTCAGAAGAAGATTCAGGATACAGCCTGCTTCTATCCGTTATATTCCAACAAACGCCTTTTAGTGGTTTCTAAAAATGTATCAGGTATTGAAGATGCAAAGCTGGTTCCTGTTTATACCTTTGAGGATACCTCCAAGTTACAGAAAAAGTAATTGCAACTGCAAAAAAGAGAGAGAATGGTGTTTCGCTGCCTTAGCAGCAGACACCTCTTTCTTTATTAAGGAGAAATGATATGGCCAGATATATATTGAAACGAATATTAACAGCCATCCCTATGGTCCTTCTCATAACGGTTCTATGCTTTGCGCTGATGCATTTTGCGCCCTATGATGCCATTGACGCCATGACAACCCCAAAGATGTCACAGGAGACAATTAATTTAATCAAAGCAAAATACGGTTATGACCAGCCGGTGTATGTTCAGTATGTCCGCTGGCTTGACGGGATTATGAACGGTAATTTCGGATATTCCATCGTGACAAAACAAAGTATTGCGGCAGATCTTGCGGTGAGACTTCCCAATACGGTAAAACTTGTGCTTCCTGCTTTTATAACTGCTTATATCCTGGCGGTTGTTCTGGGTCTTATTGCTGGTGCCAATAAAAATAAAAAAGCAGATAAGATTATAGATGCGGTTTCTTCCGTGGGAATTGCAGTTCCTTCCTTCTGGTTTGCCATGCTTCTCATCTTTGTTCTGGGTTATAAGCTTAAGCTTCTGCCCATTGTTGGAATGCATGCAGTAGGGAAGGAATCCTCCATAGCTGACTTTTTAAAGCACTTTATCATGCCGTTTCTTACTCTCACCGTATCCTTTATGCCGGCTAACATTAAATTTGTCCGTTCTTCTACTCTGACACAATTCTCTGAGGACTATGTTCTGGTTCAGCGGGCGTTTGGCGCGACAAAAAGTGAAATCATGTTTAAGCATGTATGCAAGAATGTGCTTCTGCCTGTGATCACGCGCCTTGGTATGGCATTGCCGCTTTTGGTAACAGGAGCTATTATCACAGAGACCGTGTTTAGCTGGCCAGGAGTGGGGCCTTATTTCATCAAAGCGATTCAGGGTATGGATTATCCCATCGTCATGATCATTCTGGTATTGTCCTCCACTTTGGTTATCTTAGGAAATTTACTGTCGGATATCCTGTATTGTCTGATTGATCCGCGGATTAAGGAAATGGGGTGACAGGATATGAAAAAAGAAACGAAAAATAAAGATAAATCAATTCGGATTGACAGTGTTAAGCTGGCCTTAAAACATGATAAAGCAGCAGTTATTTCCCTGATCTTTTTAAGTATCATTATCCTGTTTGCGCTTCTGGCACCGTTTCTTCCCATGGAGCCCAATGCAACGGATATTGCCAACAGACTGAAAGAACCGTCTCTTACCCATTGGTTTGGTACAGATGAAGTGGGAAGAGATTATTTTGCAAGGGTGATCTATGGCGGCAGGGTTTCCCTGATCGTAGCGTTTTTAGCCATGCTCACAAGTTTAACCATTGGTGTGGCTGCAGGAACCATTGCAGGTCTGACCGGCGGAATCGTGGATATGATTCTGATGAGAATTGTTGATATCCTTCATTCCATACCGTGGATGGTACTGGTTACCGTTGTCAGCATTTTCTTAAAGCCGGGAATTCAGTCTATTATACTGGTTATTGGTCTTTTTACATGGATGGAGATTGCACGGCTTGTACGGGCCGAGACGCTGTCTTTAAAAGAAAGGGAGTTTATTCTTTATGCTGGTTTTTCCGGAGTCAGTAAATGGAAGATAATTATCAGCCATATTATACCGTCGGTTTTCCCCACTATTATTGTGGCAGCTACTACCAGCATGGCCGATGCCATTATGACGGAATCTTCCTTAAGCTTTCTTGGAGTTGGTATTCAGCAGCCCATGTCTTCCTGGGGAAGCCTTCTGCAAAATGCCCAGGGAACCATGCAGAACAGTTTTCATATGGCTTTAATTCCAGGTCTTTTAATTATTATTACAATTTTTGCTTTTAATAAGCTGGGTAATCTGCTCCGCGTCTATGTAGAACCAAAGGTAATGAGCGGTGAGAAAGAGTAAAGGAGGGACGAAGAATTGGAAGAGACATTAAAAAAGAAAGATAAAATACTGTCTGCTGCAGACATTCGGACCACCTTCCATACTCATGGCAGGACCGTGCAGGCAGTGCGTGGAGTCAGTCTGTATGTGGAATCCGGTGAGATTCTGGCAGTGGTTGGAGAATCAGGAAGCGGAAAAAGTGTACTTATGAAATCGGTTATGGGACTAATGCCTGATAATGCAGAGGTAAAGGCTGATGAACTTACGTTTGCCGGGCAGGATATGCTGGCTATGGATCCGGAGCAGTTAAGAAAGATGCGGGGAAAAGAAATGGCCATGATTTTCCAGGATCCCATGACTGCCTTAAATCCTTTAAAGACCATCGGCTCTCACTTAATGGAGGTTTTGAAACGCCACCGGGGAATGGATAAAGAAGCAGCAAGAAAAGAAGCGGTTGCAGTATTAAACCAGGTGGGAATCCCTTCACCGGAGAAGCGGTTGGGACAGTACCCACACGAATTTTCCGGAGGAATGAGACAAAGGGTTTTAATTGCCATGGCTCTTTGCTGCAGGCCAAAGCTTTTAATTGCCGATGAACCTACCACTGCTCTTGACGTGACAATTCAGGCACAGATCCTGGATCTGCTTAAAAGTCTTCAGGAAGAAACTGGTATGAGCATTATTCTCATCACCCATGACTTAGGGGTGGTAGCCAGTTTAAGCCATAGAATCGCTGTTATGTACGGCGGACTTTTAATGGAGGAGGGAACCACAGAGGAGATCTTCTATTCCCCTAAGCATCCTTATACCAGGGCACTTCTTCATGCAGTACCTAAACCCCGTTCAGGAGGAAAAGAACGCCTGGAACCAATACCGGGCATGGCACCATCACTGATTAATCCGCCATCTGGCTGTCCTTTTGCGGAACGGTGCAAATTCGCCTGTGAAGACTGCAGGAAAGAAATTCCCCAGTACCGCACTTACAGCGAAACCCAGAGAGCCATGTGCATCTATTCCGGGGAAGAGCTGGATCATAAGGAAGGGGAGGTAGAATCCCATGGATAATAAAAATAGTGAGATACTTCTGGAAGCCAGAGATCTTTGCAAGTATTTTCCAGCCAGAGATTTCTTTGGAAGGAAAAAAGCGGAGGTAAAGGCAGTGGATCATATTAATCTGGCCATCCGAAAAGGAGAGACTTTTGGTCTGGTAGGAGAATCCGGGTGCGGAAAATCCACCCTTGGCCGTACTTTAATCCGTATGTATGATCCCACATCCGGTTCTATTTTGTTTAAAGATCAGGATATCACCGGCTTAAAGGGAAGGCAGCTTCTTCCTGTTCACAAACAGATGCAGATCATTTTCCAGGATCCCTATTCTTCCTTAGATCCCCACCACAATGTGCGGGAGATATTAAAAGAGTCCCTGACTGCAGTTTCCGGCTTATCCAATGATGAAATGGAAGGCAGAATGGAAGAGATCTTAAAAAAGGTTGGATTAAAGCCGGATGATATGTATAAATATGCATATGAATTTTCTGGCGGACAGCGTCAGAGAATCGGAATTGCAAGAGCATTATTAGTGGAACCGGAGTTTCTTCTGTGTGACGAGCCCATTTCCGCCCTGGACGTATCCATACAGGCTCAGGTAGTTAATCTTTTGGAGGATTTACAAAAGGAGATGGGACTTACCTATCTGTTTGTTGCCCACGATTTATCCATGGTCCGCCACATTTCCACCAGGATCGGTGTCATGTATTTGGGAAGGCTGGTGGAGATAGCAGACAGTGATGAGCTTTATGAAAATCCCCTTCACCCCTACACAAAGGCGCTGCTTTCTGCCATTCCGCTGGCAGATCCAAAGCTGGCAGCCCAGTCAAAGCGGGTGATGCTAAGCGGTGAGCTTCCAAGCCCCATGAATGTTCCCACTGGCTGTCATTTCCATACCAGGTGTATGTATGCCAGGGAAGACTGTAAAAACCATATACCGGAAATGGTGGAAATTTCTCCCGGTCATTTTGTATCCTGTCCCTATGCAGGGGAAAATAATTCTTGACTTTTGATGCAAAACTTTTTATAATAACAACAATATTAAAACGCAACCAGGCAAAGGCGCCTAAGAACTTAAGATTCTTAGGCGTCTTTGTGCTTTTTTTCAGAAATTACGCAGAGAGGGGCTGGAAACATGCCAGATATGGTGAAAGTTGAAAACTTAAAAAAGAACTTCGGAGACCTTGAGGTGTTAAAGGATATCAGTCTTACGGTCAGGGAAGGGGAAAAACTGGTTATCATCGGACCATCCGGCTCCGGAAAATCCACGTTTATCCGTTGCATTAACTATTTAGAGGAGCCTACCAGCGGGACCATTACCGTGGCAGGAACACAGGTAACAAAGAAAAATCATTTGGAAATGGCAAAAAAATACTCGTCTATGGTATTTCAGCAATTTAATTTATATCCCCATCTGACTGTTCTGGAAAATCTGACACTGGCACCCGTTAAACTTCAGCACGTACCCAAGGAAGAAGCAAAAAAGATAGCGATGAATTGTCTGGAACGTGTAGGTTTAAAAGAAAAAGCGGGTAATTATCCGGTACAGCTTTCCGGCGGACAACAGCAGAGGGTGGCAATTGCCAGAGCATTATGCACGAAGCAGCCATTGATTTTATTTGATGAACCCACTTCAGCACTGGATCCTGAGATGGTGCAGGAGGTATTAAATGTTATGGTGGAGCTGGCTCATGAGAATATTACCATGATCTGTGTAACACACGAGATGGGCTTTGCCCGTCAGGTCGCAGACCGTGTAATTTTCATGGATGGTGGGTATATTCTGGAAGAGGGAACACCGGAACACTTCTTTGAATGTCCGGAACATGAGCGGACAAAAGCGTTCTTAAGCAAAATCCTTCATTAGGGTGATGTTTAATATAATAAGATGATTGAGGAGGAAACAATTATGATGAAGAAAATGTTATCCCTGGCACTGACGTTTGCTATGGCAGCGACCTTAACCGCATGCGGTTCCAAAGCACCGGAGGCAACGAAAGCACCGGCGGATACCAAAGCAGCAGGTTCTTCTGCAGAGGCAACAACCGGAGCAGGTGCAGCAGGAGCAGCTGCAAAAGACGTACAGAAGATAATTGACCGCGGAGTGTTAAAAGTAGGCTGTAAATCGGATATTCCAAAGTTCAGCTTACAGAATACAGCAACTGGTCAGTACGAAGGATTTGAAGATGATCTTGCATATGAGATCGCCGGATCTATCTTTGGATGCAGCGCAGCCGAGGCAAAGGAAAAGAAACTGGTGGAATTCCAGGGCGTAACGGCTAAAACAAGAGGACCTTTATTAGAGAATGGGGAAATCGATCTGGTTATTGCAACTTTTACCATTACACCAGAAAGAAAAGAAACCTATAATTTCTCCACACCATACTATACCGATGCAGTTGGTCTTTTAGTTAATAAAGATTCCGGAATTAAATCCATTCAGGATTTAGACGGTAAAGTAATCGGTGTGGCACAGTCTTCCACAACAAAGGACGGATTTAAAAAGTACGTGGATGAAAAGGGATTAAAGGTAAATCCGCAGTTCCAGGAATTTGACGGTTATCCTGCACTGGCTCAGGCACTGGCAACCAAGCAGATTGACTGCTTCTCTGTTGACCGCGCAATTCTTGCAGGTTATGTAAATGATGGCAATATGATTCTGGAAGACCGCTTCGCTGAGCAGGATTACGGTGTTGCAGCTGCAAAGGAAAACACAGGTCTTGCAGAGGCTGTTGAGAAAAAAGTTACTTCCATGCTTTCTGATGGTTCCATGAAGAAACTTCAGGATCAGTGGGGATTACAGTAAGCTGTTTTAAGTAAAGGAAAAATGACATGATTAAAGGTCTTTTTGATGGAAAACGATGGAGCGCCCTCTTTGCGGCGTTCCCCGAATATTATATCCCTGGATTTCTTATGACGCTTAAAATATCACTGGTAGGACTGGCGGTTGCGCTGGTCCTTGGAGTGATATTCGGCATGTTCTCTTCATCCAAGTGGAAGCTGCTTAAGATCATTTCACGAATCTATGTGGAATTCATACAGAATACGCCTCTGGCTTTACAGGTCATGTGTTATTACTCGGTTCTTCCCATGCTGTTTTCCAGTTCCGGGTTTCGCATCCCTAAGTTCGTGTTAGGGGTCATCGGAGTAGGAGTTTATCATGGTGCCTATATTTCTGAGGTCATAAGAACCGGAATTGAAGCCATACCAAAGGGGCAGTCTGAGGCAGCAGCATCCCAGGGTTTTAGCTATCTGGAAACCATGTATCATATCATTCTGCCTCAGACTATTAAGATTATTATGCCGCCTCTCGCCAATCAGGCTTTAAATCTGGTTAAGAATACTTCTATACTTGCCATGGTTGCGGGCATGGATCTGATGTATTTTACCGATTCATGGGGCGCTGACAGAGGGTATTTTGCCCAGGCATATTTTACAAGTGCAGTGATGTACTTTATTATCTGTTTCCCGTTAGCCAGACTGGCAAGATATTTAGAGATCCGCTCCATGCGGCTGCCAGTTGCAAAAAAGCTTGATATACAGGCAGACGAGGAGGCAGCATGTTAGAATTATTTCAAAAGATATTTACACCGGCTAATGTACTGTTTATGCTGAAGGGCTTACAGATGACGGTCATGATCGCCGTACTGGCTACGATCCTCAGTATATTTTTCGGAACCATACTGGCACTGATTCGTACTTATTCTTCTGGTAAATGGAAGTGGGCGGGAACTTTGGTAGCAGTTTATACAGAATTCTTCCGCTGTACCCCTAACCTTTTATGGATTCTCTGGATCTATTTTACCGTAAAAGGAAATAAAGTAGGAGTATCGGTATTTGCCATTACCCTGTTCACTTCTGCAGTTGTGGCGGAGATCTTTCGGGGTGGATTAAATTCCATTCCCAAGGGACAGTTTGAAGGAGCCCAGTCCCAGGGCTTTAGCTTTTTGCAGACATTGTGGTACATTGTACTGCCACAGACATATAAGAAGGTAATTCCGGCTCTCTTAAGCCAGGTTATTACCATCATTAAGGATACTTCATTCTTAAAGATGGTAGACGTAGCCGAATTCATGAGAAACTGCGCCGTTGTCCTTGGCAGTATTTACGATGTCAGAGGAATGATGATGCTGTTTGCTTTCGAGGCACTTTGCTATTTTGCCATCTGTTTTGCCCTTAGCTGTGTAGTCAGGGGATATCAGAAAACAATTGTAACCGGTTAGGGAGGTACATCTGTTATGGAGAAGTTTACGATCACCATTACCCGTGAGTTTGGCAGTCTGGGGCGATCTATTGCCAGGGAACTGTCACAGATTCTGGGAGTGGAGTTTTATGACCGGGATATTGTGGAGGAAGTTGCCAATAAGCTGAATCTGCCGGTTTCAACAGTCAGCAATGAGGAGGAAAAATCCAGGCACAGCTTTCTGCCAAGAATGTTCCCTCTTGGAACTGACGAGGAATATATGCAGGATATTATATTTGATGTGCAGAAGGATATTATTCTTAATCTGGCAAAAAAATCAAGCTGTATTCTGGTTGGCAGATGCTCTGATTTTCTTCTTGAAAAGGAAAAAAATAATATTAATATTTTTATCTACGCTTCTCATGAGAAACGTCTGCAAAACTGTGTGGATACACTTGGTATGACAGAGGCTGAGGCGAAACGAATGATTCTTTCCGTAGACAAAGCCCGGAATGCATATCATAAAAAATATGCAGGCTATTTACCTGGTGATCCGGAGCATAAGCAGCTGATGATTGACTCCTCTTTACTTGGCGTGACTGGAACCGCAAAGTTAATCGCAGAGATTGTACATCAGTTATTTGAATCATAAAATGAATTCAGAAGTTTCCTATTAAAATAGGCCTTTTTGGTGAAACTAGGATGGGAGTCCGAAGCGTTTGCCCAAAAGGCCTGTTCTATTGACAAGTGAAATATCAGGTACTAAACTTAGAACAGGCAGGTCAGAAAAAGGACCGAGTATCGGGTTTTAGGAGGAAACAGATGTGAGATATAAATTGGACAAAAGACTGATTCCTGTAAAGGGAGAAGAAACGGTATCGGAAGATGATGTTCTGATTGATATTTTAAGCAGGGAAGAATTTTTAAAGGGACATCATACCCGTTACGAGGATCATATACTAATCCGGAGTCTGGAACGGGGACAGTACTGCAGAACAGATTTGTTAAAGGACTGTGTGGTAGGTACCCTGGTAATACCTGTGAAAAAAAATCCTTTAAAACGTCCACTGATATTTGGTTATTATATGAATGAAAACCGCCTGATCCTCATTGATGACAGCGGGGAAGCTGATAGAATGTTAAAGGAGATTGATAAAACTCAGATTTTTGAGAAGACGTATCCGGCTCATCTCCTGTTTGAGTTTTTAGAATATCAGGTCAGAGATGACATTGAATATCTTCAGAAATATGAGGAATACTTAACGGAAATGGAAGACAGAATCATGAGCGGCAGAAGGGATAAGGAAGACGTTCTGGGAATCATTTTAAAGGCCAGGAAGGAACTTGCAAAGGTGGCGTCTTATTATGGCCAGCTGATGAATATGAGTCAGACTTTAACGGAGAATTATAATGGTCTGCTAAAGGATGAAGAACGGGCACTGTTTCACCTGTTTGCCGGTAGAATGGCAAGGCTTTCGGAATACGGGAGAGAACTGAGAGAATACGCTCAGCAGATTCGGGAGATGTATCAGGTGAGAATGGAAATGAAGCAGAACCATGCCTTATCCTTTCTGACCATGGTGACCGCTGTTTTCGCTCCCCTGTCTCTCATAGCAGGCTGGTACGGCATGAACTTTAAAAATATGCCGGAGCTTAACTGGACTTATGGATATCCTTTTTGTATTCTTTTAAGCATCCTCTTGATTGGATTGGAAATATGGTATTTTACAAAAAAAGGGTGGTTAAAAAAATAACAGGAAACAGGAATAAAATTCCCATTCAACAGTAGAAAAATTAATATGAATCCCTTGACATGAAAAAAAAAACCTGTTATACTTTACTTTCGTGTGAAACGAGAGGATGAAGGTCTGAAACGTGCCTGATACCTCTCGTTTTGTTTGCGATAGTGTGTTTGTGCGGCCGTCGGCAACATAAGAACCCGGCTGGCAATGAGAAAGGAATTAATCATTTATGGAAACAGTTAGATTTGATGAGTTACAATTAGATGAAAGAATTCTGCGGGCAGTAGCAGATATGGGATTTGAAGAGGCATCTCCGATCCAGACCCAGGCAATACCGGTACAGCTGGAGGGAAGAGATATCATTGGTCAGGCCCAGACAGGAACTGGAAAGACCGCTGCCTTTGGTATTCCCCTGTTACAGAAAGTTGACCCTAAGGTAAAAAAGCTTCAGGCGGTGGCCCTCTGTCCAACCAGAGAGCTTGCTATTCAGGTGGCAGATGAGATCCGCAGGCTTGCTAAATATATGCATGGTGTGAAGGTTCTCCCTATCTACGGAGGCCAGGACATTGTGAAACAGATCCGTTCTTTAAAAGACGGTACTCAGGTCATCATCGGAACTCCGGGACGTGTTATGGATCATATGCGCCGGAAAACCGTTAAGTTTGATTTTGTCCAAACAGTTGTTATGGATGAGGCAGATGAGATGCTGAACATGGGATTTTTAGAGGATATGGAAACGATTTTAAGCCAGCTTCCCGAAGAGCGTCAGACCGTTATGTTCTCCGCTACCATGCCTCCGGCAATTCTTGATATTGCAAGAAAGTTCCAGCAGGAGCCGGTAAATGTTAAAGTAGTGAAGAAAGAACTGACAGTCCCGAAAGTAACCCAGTATTACTATGAAGTAAAACCAAAGAGCAAATTGGAAGTAATGTGCCGTCTGTTAGATATGTATGCACCAAAGCTTTCCGTTGTTTTCTGTAACACCAAGAAGCAGGTTGATGAGCTGGTACAGTCTCTTCAGGGAAGAGGATATTTTGCAGAAGGTCTTCACGGAGACTTAAAGCAGATCCAGCGTGACCGTGTCATGAACAGCTTCCGTAACGGTAAGACAGAGATTCTTGTGGCTACTGACGTAGCAGCCCGTGGAATCGATGTAGACGACGTAGAAGCGGTATTTAACTATGATCTTCCACAGGATGACGAATACTATGTACACCGTATCGGCCGTACCGGTCGTGCCGGACGTGAAGGAATCGCATTCAGCTTCGTGGTTGGCAAGGAAGTATACAAGCTTCGTGACATTCAGCGTTACTGCAAGACCAAGATCGTACCTCAGGCAATTCCATCACTTAACGATGTAACTGCAATTAAGGTAGACAAGATCCTGGAAGGCGTTGCAGAAACCATTGGTGATACAGATTTAAGCAAGACCGTTAATATTATCGAGAAGAAGCTGTTGGAAGAGGATTATACCTCTCTTGATCTGGCAGCAGCCCTCTTACGTATGATGATGGGTGAGGAAAACGAAGACATCATCGATACCAGAGAGCCCCGTTCCCTTGACGAGCTGGAAGGCTTCGGAGGCGGAAACAGCAGAGGCAGAGGCAGAAGCAATAGCAACAGCGGCGGCCGCGGCGGAAACGGTGGAAGATATGATTCTTCTACCAGAGATGACATGGCCCGCTTATTCATTAACATCGGTAAGAACCAGAATGTTAAACCAGGAGATATTCTTGGTGCCATTGCTGGAGAATCCGGTATGCCAGGCAAGATGGTTGGAAGCATCGACATGTATGACAAATATACATTTGTAGAAGTTCCAAGAGAAAGCGCTGACGCCGTATTAACTGCAATGAAAGATGTTAAAATCAAAGGTAAAAATATCCATATGGAAAAAGCCAACGGAAAAGGCAAATAAATTTTCGGGAGCTGAACAACGAAGGAAGACGTCCTGTCTTGCGGGAGTTGTTTGGCTCCTGTTTTTTTCTTGATTCCTGAGAAAAAACAGGATACAATTAGTTCAAATGAGGAGTCAATTGGAGGACGAAATGGCAGAGTGGAAGAAAAATGACAGGATCCAGGTAATAATTGAGGATCTAAGTGAGACAGGAGAAGGAATTGGTAAAACGGATGGCTTTACCTGGTTTATAAAGGATTCAGTAATTGGTGATCATGTGGAAGCAAAAGCAATGAAGGTGAAAAAAAATTATGGCTTTGCGCATTTAGAACGGATTATCAAGCCGTCAGAAAGCAGAATTACCCCCTTGTGCCCGGTGGCGAAACAGTGCGGAGGCTGCCAGCTTCAGTCCATGAGCTACGAAGAGGAACTTCGCTATAAGGAACGCAAAATCTATGGCAATATTACCCGGATCGGCGGCTTTAAAGAGGTTCCCATGCTTCCTATTATGGGGATGGACGAGCCATGGAGATATCGGAATAAAGCACAGTTCCCATGGGGGCTGGATAAGGCTGGGAGGCCTGTGGCAGGCTTTTACGCTGGAAGGACTCATGCCATTATCGGGTGCGAGGACTGTCTGCTAGGGGTGGAAGAGAATCGGGAAGTATTAGGTCGTATTAAGACCCACATGGAGCGGTATCATCTGGCTCCTTATGATGAGAGCACCCATAAGGGACTGATCCGCCATACGCTGATCCGAAAAGGATTTCAGACAGGTGAGCTGATGGTGTGTCAGGTGATTAACGGGAATCAGCTGCCACACAGTGAGGAGCTGGTGAGTAGCCTGCTTGAGATTCCTGGAATCACAAGTATATCTCTGAATGTGAATAAGGAACAGACCAATGTAATTCTGGGTGATAAGGTGGAGAATCTTTTTGGTCCTGGATATATTACCGATTATATTGGTTCCGTTCAATACCGTATTTCCCCTCTTTCTTTTTACCAGGTTAATCCGGTACAGACTAAGAAGCTATATGAAACTGCTTTGGAGTATGCGGGACTTACCGGAGGTGAGACGGTATGGGATCTGTATTGCGGAATTGGAACGATATCCCTGTTTCTTGCGCAGAAGGCGAAGAAGGTCTATGGAGTAGAAATTGTTCCCCAGGCGATTGATGATGCAAGGGAGAATGCAAGGTTAAATGGGTTCGAGAACGCAGAGTTTTTTGTAGGGAAGGCGGAGGAGGTACTGCCGGAACAGTTTGAAAAGAATCAGGTTTACGCTGATGTGATTGTTGTGGACCCGCCAAGAAAAGGCTGCGATGAAAAATGCCTGGAGACCATTGTGAAGATGGGACCGAAGCGGGTGGTGTATGTGAGCTGTGACTCTGCGACGCTGGCCAGGGATTTGAAGTATCTGGCGGAGAGCGGGTATGAGCTTAACCGGGTGAGAGGGTGTGATATGTTTCCCTGGACGACGCATGTGGAAACCGTCTGTTGTCTACAAAGGGTGAGTTCATAGAAATCCTTGAATTTACGCACTTTGCGAGGGTTTTTAAGTTCACTGGGAAATCGAATTTTGGAAGAAAAAAAGAGATTTCCAATGAGGTTAAAGTCTCGGTAGTTATAGAGCTGGTATGAGTGGACACAAAAATATATTGTTCATAAATCGGATGATTTCAGTAAAATAAACCATCAACAACTTCATAAGAAAAAGTCGAAAGACCGCTTGTTTTCAACATCTTTGATGTGAAAGCAGGCGGTCTTCTTTTTTTGCCAACTTTCACATGACACCTATATTTCAGATGAAACAGAAGAGTATTGTAGGTTAGAAGAAGCAATTAATAAAAACAGCGAACCAAGCTGGTATTATCGAAACCAGGATAAAAGAAGATAGAGAACACATCCGTTTACGGGGAAGTAAGATTAGCCGCCGCGCTAATCTTAGTAACTGTTGCTTGGGTTGTTACATTATTATTTTTTACCATATAAGACTCTCTTTCCGCACTGAATGAAACAGTGCTAATGCAAATTAATAAAGTAGTGAGTATTTTTATGGCAGCTAATTTGACTTTACCCGGCAGAGTTTTTAACTCTCCCGTAAGCAGATGTATAAATACAGTATATCACAGATTCATAGAGTAGGACTATGGAAAATTGTAAAAATATAGTTTCGAGAAATCAAAATTGCATTTGTAATTGCGAAATAAGTTTGATACAATATTATTTAGTGGATTTTAATGTTTTTTGTAAAACATGGAGGAAAATAAATGTCAGAAAAACAAATAAAAATCAGTTACAAACCGCTGTGGAGATTATTGCTCGAAAGAGACATGACTAAGGTTGATTTAAGGAAGAAAACTCAAATTGCGCCAAGTACATTTACAAAAATGTCAAACAATGAGCAGGTATCTTTAGATATACTGGCAAGGATATGTTTGGAATTAGGGTGCGGATTTGATGATATTGTCCAAATAGTTGATACAAATATAATAACAACAAATAGATAGATATTTTCTTATGATAACTACAAAATTTATTTTCTAAAGGGAAGCAGAAGAATAAAATTCATGTAAACAATTTCAATGTTTACTTCGATTTGTTTTTACATGAGAGCATGGGCGTATGGGAGGACAGATGAACAGAGAACTATTACAAAGAAGTATAGAGGAAGCGGATAATAATACATTAAGAGCAGGTGCAGCCAATCGTATTGTCCAATTACTACAGAAACTTCGTTATAGTAATAATGAAAATAGTGCTAAACGATGGATATGGGAATTGTGCCAAAATGCAAAGGATGTATGTGGTGATACAGGTAAAGTGAAAATCAAAATTGACTTCAATGAAGAAAATAGAAGTGTATTATTTAGGCATAATGGTAAAGCTTTTTCTATGACAAATGTGATGTCTCTCATTAATCAATCATCTTCTAAGGACAGAAATGATGAAAATGGAAGAAAAAGTGGAAAGTTCGGGACAGGCTTTATTACAACACATTTGTTATCTGAAATCGTTAATATTTCTGGGATTTTGGAAATTGAAGAGGACAAATACTCAAAGTTTTGTATTACTTTGGACAGAACTGGTCATGAGAGAAATGAAGTTATTACAGCATTGGAAAAATCAGTGGAACAACTACATGAATGTCAATCAATATTTGATGATGAGTTGGAGATTGATGGGTATAATACTATTTTTGAGTATGAACTGGATGAGAGTGGAATTGAAGTGGCGCAACAGGGAATAGAAAACTTAAGGGTATCAGCACCATATGTTTTATCCATGTTAAGAGATATAGAAGAAATTACACTCACTACTACAGGAGAGACCTATAGATATAACAAAAAATATAAATGTGAGTTGGAAAATGCATTTATTCATGAAATTATTTATGAAACCGAAAATGATAAAAAGAGTATTTTTGTTTTGAATCAGACGGAGGACAGTACCACAATATCAATTGCCTTGGAGCGCCATGAAGATAAGATGAAAATTTTACCATTTGCAAAAGAACAATCAAAACTTTTTTGCGATTTCCCATTGATCGGTACAGAAGATTTTCCTTTCCCAGTTCTAGTATGTTCAAGTGATTTTAATCCGACAGAGCCGAGAGATGGTATTTTCCTTACGTGCAAATCTAAGATAAAGATTGACAATGAAATTGAGCAAAATCGTATTATTATTGAGAAAGCATGCGAATTGTATGAGAAATTATTAGAATATGTGGCAAATAAAGAATGGGATGGAATCTATAATATAACATGTATTAGTCCATATGTGAAAAAGAAATGGTACGATGGGGAGTGGGAAGAGGAAATTGTAAAAAAATGCAAAAATATTATTCTTCATACTCCGATTATACGCACGAGCAGTAGTTCAATGATGGAATTGTATGATTGTTTTGATAATGAGCAGGTATTTATTATCTCAGATCGAGATGAAGTAACGCGAGAAAAATTATGGAATTTGCTATATGATTTAATACCAGAGTATATTCCATGTAAGGAGGATATTAACAACTGGTATCAATCGTTATGGCATGATTGCAATAGATATAATTTCAGAACATTGACAAAGCAAGTGCAAGAATATGGAGATGTAGAAAATTTACAGAAAAATTTACTTAAAGTTGAATGGACAACATGGTTATCCCAGTATTATGATCTGATAAGTGAAAGTAAAACCATGCAGACATATTTATTTTCTAACAATATTAAAGTAATACCAAATCAGAGTGACATATTTTCTGGAATTACAGAATTACATTTTGATAAAGGAATTTTAGAACAATATAAAGATATGTTAAATATCCTAGGTGATGACTGTAGAAATTGGCTTCTTAGTTTAAATTTAAACAACAGAGATTGGTTTCAATTTAAAGAATATGATAACGTTCAGATTCTAAAACTTATTGAAGGAAATCTGGAAGATGCTACAAGGCAACAAAAGACGGATATTCTATTGCAGTTGCTTTATATGTATCAAAATGATTATGAAGATATTGCTGTACAGAAAAAAATTTGTAAATATGCAAATGATATACTTAAGACTGATAATAAAATGAGAGAGGTATCTGTGATTTCGGAAAAATTATTACAAGATGCTTTAAAATATGCAATGACCAATGTGGCAGACAAAATTAGTGAATTTGGAGATATTGATAAGTTCGCTCAATACATGGATATAACGAATAATGATGCAATAGAATTACTTACAGAATTTGTTGAATTTGCAGTAAAACAAGAATATGACAATCTTCTTAATAAATCAACGAAGCCTATTCTTCCAAATCAGAATGGAAAATTCATGATAAAAGATGATATCTTCCTTGATTCAGAGATGGATGAAACATTAAAAGATTTAGCAGTTAGCGCAGGATATGATATTAAAGCAGACTTGTTGATAAGTAATATTTATTTGGAATTGCCAGAAAGCAGACAGAAAAAGGATAGTGATGTATCTCAGGTCATCACACAATATGTAAACAAAAATAGAACCTCAAAAGAAATCGAGGTAAGGAACAATTTTAAAAAGTTATTAATATGGTTATGTGACCATGAGGAAAAGGCAAAAGATATTTTTCCAGAGCTTTATAGAAATAAACATTATTTATATGATGATGAAGAAATTGCTCTAAATATAAAGCAGGCTGAGACATTTAATAATATCATGGAGAAATATGATATCTCAAGTCCGGAAAAACTAGAGGAAATCATCCGTAAAAGTCAAGTGGAAGAGAGAACGGATGCTGATGAAAAAATTGAGGTTACAGAGGATATACTCTTACAGTATGGAATTGACTCGGAGGAGGCATTAGAAACTGCTTTTAATAACACTGAGTTTGCAAGTCAATTTATAAGACCATCAAAACATAAAGTAAAGTCATTTGAATATGTAAAGTCTATACTTGATAGGTCAAAAAATAGAATTCTTGCATATCTAGAAAAGAGAGAGGAATATGATCTTTCAAATATACAACCATTAGTTAATTCTACATTTGCAATTAACACGATATTTGTAATTAAGAAAGATGGAAAAGAAATATATCTACTCGCAAGACCATCTGATGGTGGTGAAGTGCGTATTCATTACAGTACCGAAAAGGATATTCTTGATTATACTATGGATTGGGAATTGTGGGTAGAAGATGGGCAGAGTGAACCGCAGAAACTTACCTTTGGAAAAATTATTAAGTTGACTAGACTTAATAGGATACCATTGAAAGGAATGAAAACGGAATGGAACTAAATCAAAAAGAAGTACTGGATATTATAAGTTGTAACAAGTTAGATAATTTAATATGTAGATCATTAGAGTCACGACCTGGGGAATTGGCAAAGTACATATGTGGATTAGCTAATAAAGAAGGCGGTTATATCCTTATTGGAGTTGAAAAAGATAATGGAGTATTGAAACCATTAGAATTCCAATTGGCATTTGATATGAATAGCGTTATGGAATCAGCATATAAAAAGTTGATAGGAGAGATCATTAGCTCAAATAAATATATTAATGTAGAAGGAAGAAGTATTTTTGTTATCAAAGTTGAAAAATCTGAAAAAAAAGTATTAACTGATGGTAGGTATTATTATTATAAGAATAATGGAGTAGAGGTAGTTGATAATAAGATACTTAGCGACCCTTCAACTTTGTTTATTTCATACACAGAGTGTGATACCCCAATTGTGGATATTATTGAAAAAATAATGCTTGAGAAATTGAAGGATAAAATCAAAGTCTCACGTTATACTGACTTGAGGTACAAAGACAGTTTTAAGGCATTTATGGATACGTTGCAGGAACATGATTTTGTATTAACAGTAGTAAGCGATACATATCTAAAGAGACAAGCATGTATGTATGAAGTTGGTGAGACATTAAAAGATCACCACTATAGGGACAAGCTTTTGTTTATTGTATTAAGTGAAAATGAAAGAAAATATTATGGAAAAGATGCTCCGGAAAAGATAGGAGCAGATATCTATAAGGGAGCACAAGTAAGTCTAGATTACATAGGCTTTTGGAAAGATAGATATGATAGTCTAAATGAAAAAATGAATAAAATCGGAGATTATGAAGCGACTTGTGAGGCTGCTAAAGAACTTCAGATAATAGGGCAGATATACAGAAAGGAAATGGGAGAATTTTTACAGTTTTTATCTGATGAAAATGGAAAAAGCTTTCAGAAACTCAATGAAAGTGGTTTTATTGATATTGTAAATTGGATTATTCAAAATGGTGATATTAAGTAGTTTAGGAATGTTTTAGTACCACAAATATATTTTCGAAGACATACTGTGTGAGATATATGAAATATTTATCACAACTATTGTTTTCTAAGAATGGGGGTAAAAAAAGATGATAAATCAAAATCCAGAGCAGATTGCTCGTGATGAAATAGATGCGATGTTGATACAAGCTGGATGGCAAGTGCAGTCTAAAAATAAAGTAAGCAAAAGAAAAAGGAATCGGAGTAGGCTGGTCGAATCCATGTTTTGAAATATGGTTGTACGCCTACTTTGGTTCCATGCTTGCATTGCGTGAATCATGGACGTGTTGTTCTGAATTCGGGAAAGTGTATGAAAATAGGACAGGACAAAAGTATTCCAAAGCTGATAGCGACATGTACCCTAGAATTTGCAAGAGCGGTGATGAAGAAAAGGCAATTAGAGTTGCACAACAAAAACTTGATCAGTGTATAAGGGATGGAAAAGTAAAACCATCGGAGATGTGGCCGTGTACAACGGTGCATGAGCTGGTGGGGGAGATAAAAACTAAAGTGAATAAGGGGTGAATATATGTATTTAAATCATTTGCAAGTTGTAAATTACAAAAATTTAAGAGCTACACATTTTTCTTTTGTTGAAGGAGTAAACACAATTATTGGGGAGAATGATTCTGGAAAATCAAATGCAATGGCAGCTCTTCGCATATTGTTGGATGATTCATACTACTATAACACAAAAAGACTTAAGGATAATGACTTTTCGGATACTTTGAATAATTGGAAAGGACATTGGATAATTCTTTCGGCAGTATTTGGAAATATTACATCTGTAGATAAACAAACGGAGATATGTGCAGAACTAGTGCCTGATGATGAAAATGAGGATTTTCTGAAATCCTATATAAAAAGTGGAAAAGACAATATTGGTGTAATTTCTCTTTTTATTCGTCCACAAAAACAAATAAGAAAAAAATTAAGTGAAATTACCGATCCGATAGAATTTGAAAAAGAGCGGAATAAAATAAGAATTGCAGATTATGAATTTTATTTTACAAGTCGAGCACAAACGGATTTTATAAATGAAACAATATACAAAAAAATTGTTGGAGATTTAGATAACGGACAATGTACAAATCCTGACGAAGATAATGATGAAATTTTAGGATGTAAATTAAATATAGCGGATGTACAGGATCATATATCAGTGGTATTTATTGATGCTTTACGAGATGTAGAAAGTGAATTAAACAAGCCTAAAAACCCAATCAGAAGAATTATTGAATCAGTAGAATCATTGATAAAAGAATCAGAAATCAGCTCAATTAAAGACGAAATTATGAATTTGAACAAATCCATATCTGAGGTCGAGCAAGTAGAACTTGTTGGTAAGAAAATCAATGAGAAATTATTGGATATGATAGGAATGGTGTATTCTCCAGAAATCATTTTAGAATCTGGGATGAAGGATGATTTAAAATCATTATCGCGATATTTATTTTTAAAACCATCAAAACAGAATGATATAGAATCTTTAGGGTTAGGACACCTAAATATGATTTATATGGCTTTGAAAATAGTTGAATATGAAATCAATAGGACTAGAGAGCTTATAAACATTATGATTATTGAGGAGCCAGAGGCGCACATTCATACACATATTCAAAGAACTTTGTTTGATAAGTTGAAAGTTACAAAGGACTATACCCAGATAATAACTACTACCCATTCAACACATTTGGCTGAAGTTTCGGATATTAAAAATATAAATATTTTGAAATCTTTGGATAATAAAAGTATTTCAATGCAACCAAATAAGGGGCTGGACGAGTTTGGTGAAGAATTTCTTAACCTAAAGAACTTAACATTATCAAATTGCATTGAACGCTATCTGGATGCAAAGCGCACAGTATTGCTCTTTTCAAAAGGGGTTATTTTAGTAGAAGGAGATGGAGAAGAAATTTTAATTCCTAATATTGTAAAGAGTGCATTCGGAGTTTCTTTGGATGAGCTTGGAATTGGACTCATAAATGTAGGAAGTGTCTCCTTTGAATATATTGCGAGTCTATTTGCAGATATAAGAATAAATAGGTCATGCGCAATTGTTACTGATGAAGATGTTCAAATAGTAGAAAGTACCAGTAGTTTTTATAAGATGGAAGCACAAACAAGAGGAGCAAGTAGAAAAGACAAGCTAGAAACGCTATATGACGGAAATATATGGGTAAAGTCTTTCTATGCTCCTCATACGCTAGAAATCGATTTTGCTTTTGCAGAAAAAAGAGCCAACTGTAGTTATATAGAACAAGTTCTTGGAGTCAATTATGTTGATAAAAAAACAATAAGTGGACATAAGGAAAAGCTATTAAGCGGTTCTTCAGGAGAGTGCGCTAATGCGGTTTTAACACTGGCAAGAGATATGGGAAAAGGTTGGTATGCAACAATTCTATCAAATTATATTGATAGTGCGGTTTGTATACCACAATATATATTAGAAGCTGTTGCATTTGCAAGTAGAGAAATAATAAATGTAGATATTATTTTTAAGATGGTGGAATATTCAATAAGTGAATATAAGGAAACTGATGATATTATTGAATTCAAAGAAAAAGTTCAGATGGCAACAGATATTACAAATAAAAAATGTTGTATTCAGAATTTTAGAGAGGCCTATGAAAACGATGTTGTATCAAAATTATTAATTGAGGTTGATAAATATTGTGAAAGCTGGTGTGAATAATGGAAGATCTGCTTTTTTTAGAGCAATTGAATCCACAACAGAAAAAGGTATGTATTGAAGGTAGTAACATTTTGCTTAAGGCTTGTCCAGGAAGTGGTAAAACAAGAACCTTAACTTATAAGCTAGCATATATAGTAAAAAAATACGAGCTTTCAAAAAAAATAAATATTGCAATTACATACACAAATAGAGCTGCTGATGAAATCAGAGAGCGACTGGAGAAAATGGATATTCCGGAAGATAAAGTGTGGGTAGGGACAATACATCAGTTTTGCCTCGAATTTATTATCAGACCGTATACAATGTACCATAATCGATTAAAAAAAGGATATCATATTATTGATGAGTATGTACAAAGCCAATATGTAGATGAAATTGTTAAGACTCTTGGTATAGACATTGGTTATAATAAACCATTTGATTTTCCGGAAATTGTGAAGAAGTATGAAGAAAAGTTATTAGCTGAGAAAGAGATTGATTTTAATGATATATTGAAAATATCCTTTGATTTAGTTACGACCTATTCATTTATTGCTGAGAATATTGGCGGCATTACAAGATCAATTTTAGTTGACGAGTATCAAGATACGAATGAATTGCAGTATGGTATATTGGGCTGTATAGTAGCGGCTAATAAAAAAATATTATTAACTTTTGTAGGAGACACAGATCAAGCTATCTACGGTGCTCTTGGTGGTATTGCAAAAACATCCGAAGAATTACAATTAGAATTTGGGGTTGCTTTTAAAGAAGAAAAATTAGATGGTTGTTATCGCACAACACAGCGCATAATTAATTGTTATTCTAATTTTCAGCTGAAGGCTGTTCCGATATATGCGGTATCCGAAATTAAAGATGAAATGGGGTGCTTAGTTTATAATAATACAATTATTAAATCAGATTTATTTGAAGAAATAGCCAAAATTGTAAAAAAACAGATATCTGATGGGATTCCAGAGAATGAAATATGTATTATTGCCCCACAATGGTGGTTACTATTTCCATTATCAAAACAAATGAAGACACTTTTACCTGAGGTAAAATTTGATGCACCAGATATTACTCCAATAAAGTATGATCCTATGAATGTATTTTTTCAATTTGCAAGGCTATTATTTACTGAACCTGGAAAAAAGTCGTGGCTTAGAAAACAAATTGCAAATGAAATAGTTAAGATTTTATCGGAAGAGTATAAAATAGAACTACACGAAAAAGTAGATACATATATGATTTTGAAAGTAGTTAATTCTTTATTATGCGAAGAAGAAAACGGCTTGGATTATCTTCAAAGGTCGATTATTAAGTTCTTTCATATTTTGGGTGTTAATTTGAGTCAGGAGCAATTTTTACAAAAATCATATGAAGATTTTATTGCAAAAATTAATGATAGAGTACAGCGGTATGATTTATCTACGAGTATTGATACTTTTAAACAATGCTTCAAAGAAAAAGAAGGTGTGGTAATAAATACATTTCATGGTGTGAAAGGTGAAGAGTACGATACCGTTATAGCGTTTGGTATTCTAAATGGATATATTCCGCACTGGGATACAATAATTCGGAAATCACAACAATATCGAGAAGATGAAACTAAAAAATTGCTATACGTTGTTTGTTCACGAGCAAAGAAAAATTTATATTTATTTTCGGAACAAGGGCGAACCACAGCAACAGGAAGACCGCTTACATCAACAGATGAGATGATTGCGATTTCATTTGAATAAGTGAATTAAAAATGCACTAAGGGATAATAAAAACATTACTCCTTAGTGCTATTTAATATACAATTTTAATTTAGGTGCTTAAAATCTAGATATAAGAATTCGTTGAGATTGGATCATGTTCGACTAATTTTATTCATCTGTTTTACAAAAGACTCTCTCTTTGAAAAGACTCCTACTTCTAACTGATGAATATAGTTAACAAAGTAATTACGCATTACTCTTGAAAAGTTTCTGATGTCTACACGGAGTTTATCTCCATCAAATACTTCCACAACATAATCTTTATCATATGTTAATTGACTTCCATGTTTTGTTTGTGCTGAATGCAAAATTCCGCATCGAATATCTTTATAAAATAAATTTGCCTTAAATTCATCAAAATCTTGTGGAAAATTAATAATAAGAAATTCTTTGTATACTGTCCCATTAGGGCGGTTAAAGATTTCTGTACGTCTGCGGGGTTCGTTGAGATTATCTGGATCTCGAAATTGATAAAAAGTATCTACCAGCAAGCAATTCAGAGCCATCACAGCAAATCCATTTTTTTCAATATCATCTTCACGTTCAAGCAAGTTAGTAATTGGATCAAAATAGCGTGCTTCTATTCTATCTCTAAATATTTCTATTGCCCTCTCCCAATCAACTTCTGAACTGTGTACAGTAAGGTGTAGCCTCAAAAAATCATCAGCCGAAAATCTTGGCGATATATAACCTATTCCATGTCGTTCCATGTCTTTATCCTTTCTTCATATAGTATATTTACAATTTATCAATCTTAACATCCATATACAATACTTTTCTGCGCCAGTTCGTGACCGGTTCTGGAATAAAATAACATTGCAAAGCTAGTACTGATTTTATGAATTGATTACTCTTGTTTAGCACTTCTCTCAGGTCCTCTTACAGGTCTATTTTCTTTTATAGAGTTAATAACTTTTCCCTATATTCCAACGCCTTTTCCTTCTTATGCCACCGACTATACAAATTATGCAGATACCGATAGCATGTCTTGCTATAATCGTTGTCAGTTCCCGTGATAGAAGTGATTTTCTGTTCTGCTTCCAGTAAGCACAACTCCGCTTTTTCAGGATTATTCTGGGATAGCTGCATAATCAAAACTGTTATCACCTTCATGCTCTATCACCAAAGATTCATAAAGAGATAAAGCCAGATTTGCAAGATCATAATCCTTTGACAGAATCAACATATTGGTCAGGTTCATTAGCTGTTGTAAAGTATCATGGGATTCAAAAATCCCATATTCCCTACGAATTTCAAGTGCTATTTTCAAATGTTCCGCTGCTTCTTTGCCGTTTTTCAGAAACAGATAAACATTAGAAATATTATTATGCAGATTGGAAAGCAGGGCGGCAGTTTTTGTATCCATTTCTGATAAAGGAATAGAATGAAGTAATTCCAGCACCTTCAATCGTTTCTTAAGTGCGTTTCCGTAGTCTTTACGGATAACAAATAGTTCTGCTTTGTAATCCAGTAACAAGGCTCTGTCACAAATAGAATTAAGTTCATGTTTTTCCATGGTATAAGAAATCCGTTCCATTAGCATTGGCAGATAATCCATTACGAGATATTTATCCAAATAAGGAAACATGTCTTGCAGGAATAGAAGATAAGCTTCTGGTTCATCCACTAGAATACGCTCCACAACACTAATTAAGGACTGAATCACATTCTCTGGTCGTCTGACTTCTAAACCAGGGGTCAGGCATATAAGATGTAAGCTGTCTATCATAGTTCTACAATTAGATACCGAAGGCATCGTTTCTAATATAGCCACATCCTGAATTAAGGGATGAAGGCTTATTTTTTTGTTCTCTTCATCATCCATGATAAAACCATATCGTACTAGATGGTTCATTTCGTTTAGAGTTCCAAGCTTTAGCCACTTCTTAAATAAATTCTTTAATACACCAGAGTTTGGAAGCAATGAGAGATTCCGTAAAATATCTGTCTGATCCGTTGTTAATTGGTTTAACTGTAACAGTTTTCGTAGGTGTTCAATCATTAAAGCTTCTAAAAATTCCTCATCTTTGTAGAGTTCTACCGCTTCACCAGAATGAATATTCAATCCACAGCTTTTTAATTCAAACAATAATTCCTCTGGCTAATACCACTTGCAGAGAGAGATAATGCTGCAAGGCAGACGGTCAGTGTATGTCCTTTTAGTTCGGTTATGATGTCAAAAGTAATCTCAGGTTCATTCTTAGCAGAAGGACAGTGCTTGTAAAACAATGCCGTCAATTCATTCTCTTTATCTAATTCTTTTATTTCCAATGTCTGAAAAGATGTGATTTTACATCTGGTCGTAATCAGAATTTGGAAATCATTCCGGATAAACTCCTTAAAAAACGGATCATCTTTTGGTAGAACATTAAAATTATCCAGAATAATCAGACTGTCAGAACGCAGTTTTTGTAATGTCTGGTAGTGATTTTGGAACACTTCATCTTCGGTCATTTCGGCAGTGTCACCGAACCTTGAAGGAATTTAAAATCAGCCAGAGAGAATCTTTTGACGGGAGATGGCACGGTCAGTCATATACTGGCTAAAGAGATGGATTATAATGAATAGGATTATTTAAAAATGTTAGTGCAAGTGGTAGACATGCCAGGTCTACCACTGCAAGTTTTCCCAAACTTGATACTTTTTAAATAGCATTAGCTTTAGTAATAATCTAGTTTTAATATTTAATTAAAGCAGAAGTCATTTAAAATCGTCTGGTCTGAAAACACTTTATTAGCTAATTTTCTTAGTTTTTATATAATCTAATATTTTATTCATATCATCTTCAGAGACCTTCTTCAAATGTTGCCCCTGTTTATAAAAATAATATTGTCCGTCTTCCTGATATAGAAAAACACGTTCATCCACTTCTTCTTTCTGAGATGCCTTATCGTCTCTAATCCATCCAGAGTATATACCGGTGGTAAGAGGAAAGCTGATAATAAAGTATTTGTCATATTTTTCTTCATCAAAAGACATAAGAGCCTTGCTGGAAACCTCCGTAGCATTATCATACAACTCTTTAATCATGGATGCCCCATTTACATCATATAAATCTATAATATTTTATAATCCCCTTTTTGAAATTCGGAAATGGACAAATTTAAATATTGAGAACTTGTAATAACTTGCTGACTCCCTTTTCCTTGCCATACAATATCTGCTTCTCCATTCCAAGGAATTTTAACTGAGAATTGATTATTGGAATAGAAAACAGATGGTATAATCTCATATATCTTAATCTTGATTTGATTGTTTTTTTATCCTCATAAATTTTGATTCTGGCACTTGTATTTGTTCCCTCAATAGTACCATGTATCCAATAAACTTTACTATCCATATCATAATTCCATTCATAATTAATGGGTGCATCTCCAAAAAATACAGGAGTCCCAATAATAAATAAGCGGAGAAAAATTCCAATTAGTATAATACAAAAAATGGTGATAACCCCAGACAAGATATAGGTTCTCTGTTTAAAGGAGTGTTTTACTTTTCGCATATAGTCAATTTCCTTTTTTGGTACTATCGGGCAGTCAATAGGCTTTTGTATATTTTCAAGGTATTTACTGCAGTACTCGCACTGTTTCAGATGCTGATGGATTGCATTATTACTATCTTCACTGGTCAGATTTTCAATAAACAATGGGAGCATATCCCGAACGATATTACAATCTAATGTATTTTTCATTCCAATCCCTCCATTAATTTTTTCTTACCTCGATAAAAGGTTACCCGTGCCCATATCTCTGATCGATTTAAAAGCTCTCCTATTTCTTTGAAACTAAGTTCTCCTCAAAGCCTCAGATACATAACCTCTCTCATAGGTTCAGGCAGATTGTGAAGCATACGGTATATAGATATTTTATCCTATTTATCTAACACAGTAGACTCAACGGATTTTGAATAATCAGGAAGAGTTTCATCCAATGACTCAGTTTTTTTCTTCGATTTTTATCCAATTCCTTATACCATAGATGTTTCGCGATCTGGCAGAGCCATGTAGACATTTTACAGTTTCCGTTATATGTATTTATGGATAACATGGCACGATAAAAAGTCTCTTGTGTCAATTCCTCCGCTGTTTGAGCGTTTAAAGACAAGGAAAATAAGTGTTTATAAATTAAGTCTGCGTATTCTTTGTAAATCCCATCCATTCCCCACACACAATCACCTCCCCAGCCATATCACTTTGTATAGTTCTTTAAGTAAATAATTTATTTATCAATAGAATCACCTTCTAAAACATATATCCATTTTAGATGCAATTTGTTACATTGTAATAGTAAATTATTTAATGGTAATTTGAAGCTTTTTTCAAGGCGTGTAAAAGTCAGCTCGGTTTGAGCAAATAAAGGTAACAATGCTGTAGATTATTGATAATTATATAAAGATATTGTATGATAATAGTCTTATATATGTCAAAGATATTAGATCAATGATTACAAGAGTTAAAAATGCGTTGTTTCTAAATAAAGTAGCATCCTCATGGCGCGACATGATTTTTTTGTACATCAAATGCAAGGTGTCAGACAGTCCGATATGATAATATAACTCTCGAGAGGAGGTAGATTAATGGAATGGATTGGCAGAATGAACAATGCTGTAGACTATATTGAATTAAATCTCACGGATGAAATTTCATACGAGAAACTGGCGCAGATTGCATGTTGTTCCACATATCATTTTCAAAGAATGTTTTCATTTATTACGGGCGTGCCGCTATCCGAGTATATCAGACGAAGACGTCTGACTTTGGCAGCCTTTGAGTTGCAGACAAGCAATATTAAAGTGATCGATGTGGCGGTAAAGTACGGATATGAATCGCCAGAAGCATTTAGTCGAGCATTTAAAAATCTTCATGGTGTAATGCCGATATCGGCGCGGGATATAGGTGTTTCGCTTAAAGCTTTTCCTAAAATGACCTTCTCAATATCGATCAAAGGAGTATCTGAGATGAATTATCGTATTGAAGAGAAAGAACCATTTGAGGTATTTGGACTTGAGCTGAAAACAACTGTTATTAATGGTCAATGTTACAAAGACATCCCTGCGTTTTGGATGGCCTGTGGACAGGATGGGCGGGGGCAGGCACTCATACAGGCAGCCGGCAAAAAGACAGGTGAGCCGATTGATGCGGGCGTAACATATGCACATAATGTGAATGGAGACATGTCCTACATGGTTGGCTGTATCAAGAAGGATCAGGCAGTTTCACCTGAATATAAGACTATGGCCATACCAAAGCAAACATGGGCAATATTTCAAACGGAATGGAAAAGTGAAGAAGATGATGAAAAGCTGCATGAAGTCTGGGGAAGAATCTATTCTGAATGGTTCCCGGTAGCAAGCTTTGAGCATGCTGATTGTGATCTTGATATGGAAATGTATTTTGGCGATTTACAATCAGGATATAGTGCAGAGATATGGATTCCGATTATACAGAAATAAGACTCAAAATAAGAGTATATAAATCGAAAATAAGCTGGCACTCTAAGGCGTAATTCCATAGAGTGCCAGCTCATTTTTTATATGAAAGACCAGTACTTGTTATGGACGGTTTATGTGAAATATAGTAAACTGAATTTAGTAAAACGTGCAATCTGAGTTTAGAAATATATGATAGATTCAAGTGTTCTAATGAGGTCAAAATAGATCAGATCATGGGAGGAGTTGCCAATAAGCGTATTGCTAATACTAATACTTGTGACATTATATAAATTTGGCATTAGCAGTAATAAGACGGCCATTACTATCGTTGAAGACGAGGTCGCAGCAGCAGGAGGGTTTTCTTCCCAGATTTATGAGGATCTTGACAATGTGACCCGTATGGGAATTGCATTTCGTGATATGATAGTTGCTCTACCCATTGAAAAACCAATAGACACATTACCCTTGATTGGAACTTTGGCTGCGAATTCCCAGGCTTATATGGTGGTTTATTGTGATACGGATGGTATAGGAGTTACACAAAATGGTATTAAAGTAAATGTTGAGAAAGATGAATTGCTTTATCCAGATGCAGGGAATGCTCCTTATTATGCATACATTCAAAAAGAACGGATTATGCAGGCAGAAGCATTTAGTTATTCCAGTTATCAGGGAGGGTACTGTCAGTAATTACATATTAATGTACTATTCTGTTAGCCGCATTAAGAAGCTCTTTCATCAAAATAAATTATTTGACAACGCCAATTTTATATTTAGCGTAGATGATGGCATTGTGATAACCACAGAAGGCTTGAAAGAAAAACCACCTAAGGGAACAACAATAACTCAATTACTAAAGGATTGGGATGTTAAGACCGATACAGATCAATTGCAGATGGCGATCAATAGTAATAAAAAAATAGCTGCCTTTACAAGTCAAACGTATAATAAATATGTGATTTGTACACCTGTCGGTATTAATGACTGGTATATTACGATTGGGTTTGACAAGAAATTATATGATGATCTGTTAACAAGAGAGTGGGGAAATATAAAAAATCAGGTCATGTTTGACTGGCTGGATGAAGTTTTTGACTGTAACATGGAGGAAATTTAATAAAGGCAGGTGCAGTTATGTATGCAGATGATATTAAAAAGGTTGCGGAGTCGGCAAAGAACAAAAGCGATTTTATAGGCGGAAACCTCACAAAATATATTGTATTGGCAATGATGTCCGGATTTTTTATTATCATCGGAGTTGCCCTATCCTTTTCCGTAGCTTCAATTACCCAGGTAGAAGGGAAATTTTATGGAAAAATAGCAATCGGTCTTACTTTTTGGATGGCCCTTGGTCTGTTGGCATCTGCTGGAGGTGAACTTTTTACTGGAAATTGTTTTGTTTTTACAGTCGGCTGCCTGGAAAGAACAGTAAGTTTAATCAAAGTCAGTTGGGTAAGAACAAAATTGTTTTTTTAAGAGTAAGGTATATAGAAATATGTACCCTGCTCTTTTTTAAGAATGAGAAATACCGTGAGATATGTACCCTTCTCTTTATGCATAAAAAAATCTTGACAAAAGTGTATGGCAACCATATACTGTTGGTATGGAAAAGATTAAAAACAACAAACATGAAATAGCTAATGAATCCTTAGATTTGGCGTTTGCATTAATGGAACTAGATAAAAAAACACGTTATTACGGAACGGATGTGCCAATTTACCACTCTGAAATCCATGTAATAAAGGCGATAGCCGAACACCCATGCATTCACGTGGGCGGTCTGGCGGATATTTTGGGTGTAACAAAGGGAGCTGTTTCCGAAATTCTCAGAAAGCTGGAAAGAAAGGCTCTGGTTAAAAAAGAAGTGGATGAACTTAATTTATCCAGATATTTACTGAGCCTGACAGAAAAAGGAGAAACCGCTCATAAAAAACACATGTATTATCATGCAATCATAAACAGCATGGTGGAAAATGAACTGCAAGATGCTACAGAATCGGATATAAAATTTTTGTCAGACTTCTTGTCAGGCTTAATTAGCAAGATTCAAAGTTTTGATGAAAATATAATTAAATAAAAATTTTGCATAAGCGTATGGTATCTATACGCATTTTTACAGTCTTTGGTTAGGAGGAACTAACATGAAAAAGAAAATAACAAAACAGCATACTCATGATCATAGTGAGGTGAGCGAACAGCAGTATCAACAAAAACTCAAAGTAAACCAAAAATTACTTGAAGCACTTTTTAATTCATTTTCACAATGCTTGGGTGCACCTATTTATCCATATGACCGTTCTGTATTTACAGAAACTGATTCGCTTATTAATCAACCGGCGGATAACGAGAAGAATAAGAGTTCAAAGTTAAAAAAGTAATTGTACCATAGAGTATGGTAACTATACACTTTGCATTACAGTTTAATGGTGGAGGATTAGCTGTGAAACAGGATAAGAATGATTTATTGAGAAAGAAACTTAGTCCATCAAAGGAAGAATATTTAAAGGCTATCTATATGCTTTCTCAAAGAACTCAATTAGTACGCTCAATTGATATAGCTGTATATTTGGGGGTTTCCAAGCCTAGCGTCCATTGTGCAGTAAATGCATTGCAGGATGATGGACTGGTTATCAAACCTTTAGGTGGGGAAATTGAGCTCACTGAAGAAGGACGTAAACAGGGAGAGATTATTACAACTAAGTTTCAGATAATTAAAAATTTTCTCATTGCATGTTGTAATGTCAATGAACTGACAGCAAGTGCAGATGCCTGCAAAATGGAGCATATTATCAGCAATGATGCTGTTTATGCTCTGAAAAAATATTTAGGTTAGAGCAAGGCGAAAATCAAACGGCAGGATTAAGAATAGAACTTGACTCTATAAATGGGACTAACTATACTAAATTTAGAAAATAAAATATTGTAATTTAGTAATGGATTGCTTTTATATCAAAATTATGAAAGGGGTTTTAAAATGAAAATTCTCATAGTCGGCTATTTCACTGATACATCAAAATTTAATATTATAAATTGTTTTCCAAAAGAATGGGACATCGTAATTGTTCCGCCTGGAGAAGAAATGCTGCATCATATTGAAGATTGCCAGGTAATCATACCAGAGCATGTTAAGATTGACCGAAATCTACTTCTAAAAGCGAAACAATTAAAATTGGTACAAACAGGTGCGGGATATGATAACGTAGATATCGATGCCTGTACACAACTGGGAATCTGGGCGGCCAATGCGGCTGGAGTGAATGCCAATGCAGTGGCGGAGCATGTAATGGCATTCATATTGTCTTACTATAAAAATATACCGCTTCTTGACGGTTTCATGAAAAATAAGACAGATCAAAATCAATTGGAGTATACAGGAAGCGAGTTAGAAGGCAAAACCATTGGAATTATTGGATTTGGCGCTATTGGTAAAAAAGTAGCCCGGCTTTGTAAGGCGTTTGATATGAATGTGCTGGTTTACACAAGAAATACTGCTGTACAGTCTTATGAGAATGTTCAGATAACTGATTTTGATAATCTTATAAGCACTTCAGATATTGTAACGGTACATTCTGCTCTAAATCAGCAAACCCAAAAGCTGATCGACAAAGAAGTATTCAGGAAAATGAAGAATACAGCACTATTTATCAATACCGCCCGTGGTCGGATTGTAAATGAAGAAGACTTAATCGATGCGTTAAAAAATAAAGAAATTTCAGGTGCATGTCTGGATGTGTTTGAAACGGAGCCACTTCCAATTGACAGTGAGCTTCGCAATCTGAGTAATGTGATACTCACACCTCATACGGCAGGCATGCCTGACGGTCTTAAACTCCATAAAAAGAGATATGATTTCTTTGTGAAAAATATAAGATGTGTAGAAAACGGTGAAGAGCCTGAAAGCAGGCTTAACCAGTTAATCTGATTGGCTATAACCAGCTCAATTCTTAAAAAGCCACTTTTTCCCCTTTGTTCAAAGGCAAAAAAGTGGCTTTCTGTCTGGGAGTTACTCTCCTGATCTGTTTCCATCTTTGTCAAGAAATAACAGTTCGTAGTATTTTTTTGGTCGTCCTTTACTGTTATCCCGCTTTTCAAATACTGTTTGTACATAATTTTTTTCTTCAATTTTATTTAGAATACGATTTGCACCTCTGACGGTCATGGACAGGCATTGAGCCACATCCTCAGAGGATAATTTGTTTGTTCTCATGATTTCCGCATAGGATATGATTTTCTGTAAATTGATATTATTTATTCCCATACTTTTAGCCAACGCAATGATTTCAGGGTCCCCCTGTTCGGAGAACTGTATGACATTCATGCTTTTCATTGGGCCGATCACCTTCTGATCTTCGTTTATAAAAAAGCTGCAGCTGCCCGTAAAGGCTTTCGCCTGTCTGTAAGCTTTGGTGGCGTTTTCGTTGGCCTGATAATATTCATGTCCAGACCCCCAGCCTATTTTCACAGTTTCGCTTACAGACTCATCAAGATATTCCAGCAGGGTACAGTTATGGGCGTCAGAGGTGATTTTCATAAAACTACCGTATGTGGTGTAAAGTCTCACATAGCCTTCTGAAATCTGGGCGGTATCCGCCAGATTCACGCTGAGCAGAAATTTGCTGACAAGGTCCTTCAGCTCTTGAAGCTGCTCTATTGCTGGCGTCTGCACCGTTTCCATCGATAAGCATGCTACGACTGCTCTCTGGTTCTTGAGCTTAAGGATGGTAATTTCATTGATGATCTCTGTTATGGTCTCTTTCACGTTTTCCAAAGTGGGACGTATTAAGATATATCTTACCCCGTGCTTTTTGAGTTCTGGAACAAAGTGGCCGAACGCCGTGATGGACAAGTCTGTTTTTTTCTCTTCCCACAAAGTTATATGGTTTTCCAGCATGGTATCCACTCGTTCAAAAAAATCGTTGCTGTCAATAGGCTTCCCCTCATGAGTCAGGTATTTTTGAAATTCACTGAAAGAATCAATAATATATGCATAATCCACATAGATTCTGGAGATGTCAAGCTCAGGTTCTGTGACCAGTAGTCTGAAAAGTTCTCTATAAAGAAGGTTTTCATTATCCTGCAAAATGTGAGTGGGAACTTTGGTATCCAAAGATTCCTTATCAATTGATTCGTAGAGCAATCTGCCACTGATAACAAACCCATCTACCAAACCTAAATTTTTCAAATATACGTCTTTTGTTTCCCGGAAGTTGCTTATTGTAAGAAACCGAAACTGACATACCGACCGCATTTCTTCTTCAATGGCGCGAAAATAGTCCATATGGGTCTCAGGCGTGATTATACCCAGCTTGATTTTCATGGTAGATTCCTTTCATAAACAAATTCAATGAAAAGAATTATATCATAATAAGTGTGATATTTCAATCTTCAAGGAGTTGGGGTAAAGCGTTCTTAAAATGTCTAAAAATGTTCTTGACAGAGGTTGACCTTATAAGTATAATAAAAGTGTTCTTAAAATGTCTTAAAATATAAGGCAGCAATTTTATTCTGTTGTTTGCTAATTCGATTTGAGTAATAGGAGGTGTTAATTGTGATCATAAAAACCGGAGACATTTTGAATATGGCCAATCAGCTGCAGGAAAAGTTGGTTATGTACAGGCATCATCTTCATGCGATTCCGGAACTTGATTTGAGTTTACCCAGGACGGCTGCTTACGTAAAAGAGATGTTGGAGTCAATCGGTCTTACGCCCACTCCTGTAGGAGAATCAGGCTTATTGGTTACCATTGGTGGACAACGGCCAGGAAAGGTGATTCTTATCCGTGCAGATATGGATGGTCTGCCAATAAAAGAAGAAGCGGATATTTCATTTGCATCATTGAATGGAAATATGCATGCATGTGGTCATGACCTGCATACTTC
>SVDS01000029.1 GCA_015057715.1 Paenibacillaceae bacterium | reverse complement strand
ATATCACAGGATATGGCAGTGACATCTCCTGCGTAAAAGGAATAAGTGGTATCTTCAAATTTAATGGTTCCGCTGTCTGTCTCGCACAGCCCAATCTCCAGGCAATTATGTATATGAAGCCGTCCTGAGGGTACATCAGATATGCGCCAATGATCCCCAGTCAGAAGAAGCACAGGAAAATGTGCTGGTAAATCATAATCCCTGAATTCAATAACGGTCTTTTTCTTTTTAGGCATATGTTCCTGATCCCCCCTTCTTTTACTCTCATAATTATACATGATATCTAATTGTTATTTCAATCAATAATCAGAGCTTAATTTAATAAAGTATAAAAGAATTCCCCCAAAATGATAAAATAAAGCCATAATTCTCATTGGCTCGTAATAATAAATGATTGAAAATGCATAGTTTATAGATTTATTTGATTGGAAACGAAATTGTGCATTTTTTATAATATAGTTAATAGAAAATCACGGAGATGGGGGGATATTATGGTGAAATCTGAAATAGAGGCGGGCTATGGTTTCAATAAGCAGAAAAAAAAGAATGGGTATCTTCGCTATTTACAGAGGGACTGGCAGCTATATGTACTTATGGTTCTTCCAATGCTTTTCATACTGGTTTTTAAATTCCTGCCATACAGCGGTCTGTCCATTGCATTTAAGGATTATAAGGTGGCGAAGGGGTATGCCGGAAGTTCCTGGGTGGGATTTTCCATCTTTCATAAGGTTTTTGGCAAACGGGATTTTAGTCAGGCATTAACCAACACTTTGCTGTTAAATATCCTGGATCTGGTATTTGGTTTTCCCATGCCAATTATTTTGGCTCTTATCCTAAATGAAATCAAAAACAGATACTTTAAAAGTATCATGCAGACACTTTTGTATTTACCTCATTTTTTATCCTGGGTCATTATTGGAGGAATCGGTTATTCCATGTTCTCAGTCAGCAGCGGTGTGGTGAATGTTCTGATAAAGAATGCCGGTCATAGTCCGGTTCCGTTTCTTCAGGAGAATACCTGGTGGCTGATCAGCTATGTGCTCATTGGTGTGTGGCAGTCCATGGGCTGGGGAACCATTATTTATCTGGCCGCCATCACAGGTGTGAATTCCGAGCTTTATGAAGCGGCAAGAGTGGATGGTGCCGGAAGGTTAAAACAGTGTATTCACGTAACACTTCCCTGCATCCGAAGCACCATTGTAACACTGCTGATTATGAATCTTGGCAAGCTGATGGGGGGATCTTTTGAACGGGTATTTGCTCTGGCCAATGCAAAGGCGACACAATATACCACCACCATTCCGGTTTTGGTGTACCGGTGGGGAATTGAAAGCGGAAAATTCAGCGAAGCAACTGCACTGGGGCTTTTTCAGTCCGTAATTGGTCTGACCCTTGTGGTGGCGGCTGATCTCATAGCCAAACGGCTGGGTGAAGATGGTCTGATATAAGGAGGGGAAAAGATGAATCAATCTCAATATAAAAAGCCTAAGGCATGGACCAGGACCAGAAGAAAGAATTTAGTCATTGATGTATTTTTTCATATCCTGCTCATTGCAATATCTATGACATGTCTGCTTCCGTTCATTCATATATTTGCAAAGTCCGTCAGCAGAGAAGCATATGTAATTGCAAATAAGATCTTTTTGGTGCCAAAAGAAATCAACTTTGATGCTTACAGAAAAGTTTTACAGGATACATCCATTGTAAGATCTTTATATGTCTCCGTAATCGTAACGGTTTCATTTACTGCAATCGGGACATTTCTTACCATAAGCGCCGCCTATGCCTTAAGCCGGGTTCAGCTAAAGGGCAGAAAAATCATGACATTTCTAATTATGTTCACCATGTATTTTACAGCCGGGACCATACCGGATTATTTACTGATGAACGATCTGCATATGCTGGATACCTGGTGGTGCATGATTTTACCTTTGTCTTTTGCAGCCTATAATTTCCTAATTATGAAAAATAACTTTAAGGCATCCATACCAGACAGCCTGATCGAGTCAGCCTTAATAGACGGCGCCAGCCATTTTAAAATCTTAAGCTATATTGTGGTACCGCTTTCCAAACCCATTATAGCGACAATTTCTTTGTTTTACGCGGTAGGACGTTGGAATGCTTATTCCGATGCATTGTTTTATATCAAGCAAAGGGTGGATTTACGCCCGCTTCAGTTAAAACTTTACTATCTGGTGGTTGCTGCCAGTGAATCCTTTAAAGCAGAGGGAGGACTAACGGCAGGTCAGATCACCAATCCGGAGGTTTTAAAGGCTTCCTGCATTATTTTTGCAACATTGCCTATTATCTGTATCTATCCCTTTATACAAAAATATTTTGTACAGGGAACCATGATAGGTGCAGTAAAAGGCTGATGATAATGGTAAGAAAGAAAAGGAGGATATTCATGAGGAAAAGGATGAGTTTAAAAAGGGCAGCGGCGTGGGGGACTATTTTTGCAATGACAGCAGGGGTGATGTCCGGATGCAGCGCAAAAAAGGAGGCGTCCGTCACTACCCAGGAGACGAAGAAAGAAGAAACCAGTCAGACGGCTGAAACTGAGACAAAAACGGAGGGAAAAAGTTACACAGATTATTCCAAGGGCTTTCCAGAAAAAGTAACCATCAAGATTCCTGTGTATGACAGAGGCTTCGAAGGCTGGGATCCCGCAAATAATTATTACACCAACTGGATTCAAAAGGAATTTGGCGATAAATACAACGTGACAGTCCAGTATGTGGCAATCAACAGGCAGAAAGAGATTGCAGATTACATGCAGATGATCGCGGCTGGCAATGCCCCTGATATCATTTACCATTATGACATGCCCCAGGCGGTAAACTACAATTCCGAGGGAGCCATGCAGGAACTGGACCTTGATGAAATAAAATACTATGCTCCCGACTATTATAAGAATGCAGAAAAAATAATCAATCAATACGGAAAGCTGGATGGGAAAAATACATTCTTTTTTGCACAGAGAAATCCAATTTATTATAACTGGGTGACTCTGATCCGGCAGGACTGGCTGGATAAAGTAGGAAAACAAAAGCCTGCCACAAGAGAGGAGCTTCAGGAGGCAGCCAAAGCGTGGAAGGAAGCCGGGCTTGGCAAGCTGGGAGCCCAGATCGTGAATAAGAGCTATACCTACGAATATCCATTTATCAGCTCTTCACCGGATAAAAAAGAATTGAATCTTTATCTGGATCTTAATGTTGCACCTCTTACCTGGAGTGCGACAAAAGCTTACTTAAAGACCACGAATCAGGAATTTAATGATGGTATTCTTGATCCTGAGTTTTACTTAAATGCAGATGATGCAGCATGGAAAGCCGACTTTGTTGCTGGAAATGTTGGAACCTATTCCTTCTATCTTTCTTCAAACACAGATGTGATAAGCAGTTTAAAGGCAAACGATCCAGGGGCAGAAGTTTCCGTTTTAAGTCCCACAGCCCTGTCACCCAAAGACAGCCACCCGTATTATTATAAATATCCTCCATACGGAATGATAATGGGGATCAACTCTAAAACCGATGAAAAGCAAAGAGCAGCAGTCTGGATGTTTTTAAACTGGATGTCCCAGCCTGAGAATCTCTTCTATTTGCAAAACGGTGTGGAGGGCGCCAATTATACCTTGGATTCCGATAAAATTGCAGTACCTGTAAAGGATTTCAAGGGAGAATCCAAGCTGTCCAACAATAACAACAAGGATTACTGGTGTCTGGTTACTGAGATGACTGACTACGGCGATGAGGCGAAAAATCTGAAAGCCAATACCAGGATGTTAGCTCCGGCTGGATATGAAGATCTGGTGAAACAATCCTATGATTATGCCAAGGAAGTGGAACAGTATGGACTGATCAGTCCGATTTTCACCAAGAGTGTTGCATCAACAGGTGAATATGCGGCAGACTTAACTGCTATGTGGCAGGAATTTTATGTAGATATGATTACTTGCAAGCCAGAGGAACTGGATGCAAAGTATGAAGCGTATTGTAAAGAATATTTAGACAACGGATATCAGGAAATTCTGGATGAAAAACAGAAGCTGATTGATTCCGGTGATTTTATCGCTCAATAAGAACATGGGGCTGTTGCGGATCTGGCAGCAGCCCTTTCTTAAAAAGTGGGCGATCAATCATTACGGGTAAAAGGAGTTATTATGACACAATATGTTTTTTATGAGACAGAGGACAGAAAAACCACTGGAATTCATGTAGAACCAACCCGGTATTATAAATCCGGCGGAGGGTTTGGCTTTTCTTATTCAAGCAGACTGCCCGAGCTTAATACCGGATTTATTCCTGGTCCGGGGGTTTTAAAGGAGATTGAAGTAAAACAGGATGGGAATGGATGCTATGTTGATTCCAAAGCAGCATTTTACCCCTTATCGTTCCAGGCAGATGTAAAGCAACAGGGAAAGTATCTCATGACGATTACCCTCTACTCTGAGGAAGAGGAAAAAGAGGTGCTCTTGTTTGTGGGCAGGAGGCAGCTGGTCTGGCGGGGCAGCTTAAAAGCTAAGGAAGAATGGTGTCAATCCTTTCCTGTTACCATTACGGATTTTATACCAAGAGAAGAAACCGAACGATTTCGGGATGGGGCTGTAAAAGTGACTGTAATCAGCCGGTCAGTCCGTTTAAAAAAGCTGGACATAAAAAAATGGAAGGGGAGGACGATCTATCTGGCGGGAGATTCTACTGTGACCGATCAGACTGCCGATTTTCCTTATAATCCCGCAGAGAGTTATGGGGGCTGGGGTCAGATGCTGCCTGCATTTCTAAACGGCGCTTATGCAGTTTCCAATCATGCTCACTCCGGTCTTACTACAGAAAGCTTCCGGACTGAGGGGCATTATAAGATTCTGATGGAGTATATCAGTGAAGGAGACATCTGCCTGTTTCAGTTTGGTCATAATGACCAGAAATTAGATCATCTGGGCGCAGCAGGGGGCTACCGCAATAACCTGATTCGGTATATGGGAGAAATCCGGAAAAAGGGAGCCATTCCCGTATTCATCACACCCCTTGCCAGAAACAGCTGGCTGGAAAATGGAGAAATTTACGACGACCGTTTAAAAGAATATGGGCAAGAGGTTATGCAGCTTTCAAAAAATATGGCAGTACCTGTAGTGGATCTCCATGAAATGAGTATGGAATTTATAAAAGAACATGGTCTTCACCAGTCTGGACGATGGTTTTATCCCTCGGATTACACGCATACCAATGATTACGGTGCGTGGAAAATGGCTGGCTTTGTATGGAAGGGATTGATCAAATCAGGTGTGATATCATCGGGCGAAAAGAAGATTCCTGTATGGGAGCCCCCAAAAGGGCATGTCCGGTTATCAATAAATAAAGGAGAACATTTATGAGTAAGACAGAAAGAGGAAGTTTTACCCTTCCGGGAGAATCGGGCTATGAAGAATTAACCCTGCAGCTTGCAAAACGCTGGGGCGCAGATATGATACGTGATAGTGATGGAACGGTACTTTCTGATGAGCTGATCAACGCAGGTTATGGAATTTACTCTACAATCTGCCTGATTCGGGATCACAACCAATGGGCAAACGCTCATCCAGAACAGCTTCAGCAGACTTTTTTAATTACAGAGCCCAGATCAGCAACCGCTGAAAACCTGAAGATTTCTTTGCTGGAGGATTTTTACAGGGAACAGTTTCGTATCAATGAAAGCCCTGAATCCATAAAATACTGGCAGGTATATGACAGAACGTCTAACATAGAGTTAAGCAGGGATTCCTGGAACTATGATCCCCTGACCAAGACAGTAACAATCGGAGATATTGTGCCCTTTCATCAATACACCGTGAATTTTCTGGCGTATCGGATATGGGAAGAGATCTCCATGTATAATCATGTGACCAATCACTGGGAGAAAGAACATCTGATGCCTCTGGACCCAAGGCACAAGGAAACAAGAAACTATTTATACAACTGGCTTAAAATATGGTGTGAGGAACATCCTGCCACAACTGTGGTGCGTTTTACCTCTCTCTTTTACAACTTTGTCTGGATGTGGGGAAGCAGTGAGAGAAAACGAAATCTGTTCAGTGACTGGGGCTCCTATGATTTTACGGTAAGCCCGGCAGCACTAAAGGAATTTGAAGAGGAATACGGTTATGGTCTGGTTTCCGAGGACTTTATTAATCAGGGAAAATTTCACGTAACCCATATGCCGCCGGGAAGACGTCAGCTTGATTATATGGAATTTATTAACCGCTTTGTAGTGGATTATGGAAAGCAGCTGGTAGAGTTGGTTCACAGCTATGGAAAGCAGGCCTGCGTCTTTTACGATGACAGCTGGATTGGTTTGGAACCCTATCACAGCAGGTTTCAAGAGTTTGGTTTTGACGGGCTGATCAAATGTGTATTTTCCGGCTATGAGGCAAGACTTTGTGCGGGCGTACCGGTTAAAACCCATGAGCTAAGGCTTCACCCTTATCTGTTTCCTGTGGGGCTAAACGGAACGCCAACATTTGCTCCGGGAGGCAATCCCACAAAGGATGCCCTCGAATACTGGAACAGAGTCAGACGTGCACTCCTGCGCCAGAAGATTGACCGGATCGGTCTTGGCGGATATCTTCATCTGACTGCCGATTATCCGGATTTTTGCAGCTGTATGGAGAAAATAGCAGATGAATTCCGTACCTTTAAGGGATTGCATGAAGCAGGAGAAGTGTATACACTCCCCATAAAAACAGCTGTTGTCCATGCCTGGGGGAAATTAAGGTCGTGGACTTTATCCGGACATTTTCACGAAACCTATATGCATGATCTCATTCACATAAACGAAGCTTTATCCGGGCTTCCATTGCAGGTAGAGTTTATAAGCTTTGAAGACATTAAAAATGGAGCATTAAATCATGTGGATGTTCTTATCAATGCAGGGGCTTACGGCACTGCCTGGAGTGGAGGGGATGCCTGGAAAGAGGATGAGATAGTGGATGAAACAGCCCGGTTTGTTCACAATGGAGGTGTATTTCTGGGAGTCAATGAACCTTCTGCGGCAGACGGATATCATACTTTTTTCCGCATGTCACAGGTACTTGGAATTGATCAGGATACAGGTGCCAGAGTATGCCATGGGCGCATGGAATATAAGATAGAAACAATTCCCGGACTGATTCCAAAGGGAGCCAGGATCAATGGTAAAAACGGCTTGTACTTAACGGATCAGGAAACCTCTGTCCTGGCAGAGGAAAATAATGTACCGTCCATTACGTATCATCCATTTGGAATGGGAGCCGGAATTTATTTAAGCAGCTTTTCATTTAACAATATCAATACAAGAATGCTGTTAAATCTCATACTTTACAGCAAAAACAGGAATCTGGATCAGAACTATCTGACAGATAATCCAGAGACGGAATGTGCCTGGTATGCGGATTGCCGGACACTTGTAATTGTCAATAACAGCGAGGTCCCCCAGACTGCATCTGTTAAAACGGAGTATTCCGTGGTAAAATCTGTACTCGCTCCTTATGAAACCATAATAAAAGTGATGTAAATTGGTGAATTGTCATGAAAAATAACAAAAAAACATTACAATTGTTGTGTAAATATGGTATAATCTGGTTGACATACAGACATGCTGCGGAAGGGGGATTACGCAATGATGTGGAAACGATTAGGAAAGGGGAAAAAAATACGGTTAGGAAACGGAGGTAGATTTACACATCTTTCAACAAGAATTGCATTTATGGCTGGAATTATGCTGGTGGTGGTGTTTGGTATGTTAATAGGGGTTACCTCCCGAATGACAAAGCGTTCCATGCAGCAGTCGGCATTTGGGGAACTAAAAACCCTGGCATCAGAAAACGGGAAAGATATTCAGCAGATCTTTGATACGGCAAACCAGGTATCCAACCGTATCACCTATTATCTGGAAAACTCTTCGGATAACAGAAAACTAATGCTGAGTCTTAGAATCAAGGCAGGTAATACGGCGGAACCGTTTTATAAAAGCCGCATATCTGACAAGGTAACACTGGATACCAATGGTATGAGAATTGAAGATTACATGATTTCAACCATTCGGTCCTCCGTCATGTATTCTGAGGATATCAAGGGTATCAGTATTATGTTCGAACAGTACGGGCTGAGCTCGGCTGCCAGAAGCTACGGGATTTATTCCAGCCAGGATGGAACTGTTACAAGTTGTGGTAATTATGAAGATTACTCATCAAAAGACTATTATCAGAAAGTGCTGGGAACGGGAGAACGGGTCATTACAGAGCCTTATGAGTCTAATGGTGAGATGATTATTACCATGGCAGTGCCGGTAAGTGTCAATGACAGGCTGCTTTGTGTGGTTTCTGTGGATGTGGGACTGGACCGGTTCAGTCAGGTAAAAACAGCCGCTTCCTATCCCAGTATGTTTACCTTTATTCTGAATGAAGCCGGAACCATTATATCTGAGAGTACGGGAAAAGGACTTGCCGGAACCAATGTATCTGATTTTGTCAGCACCCAGTCCTGCAAGGAAGACATAAAAGCAGGAGTTTCATCAGGAGAAGCGTTTCATGTAATTGATGGGGATCGTAAGGGACAAGTATATTATTTTTTTGAGCCCATCCAGTTAAACGGTTCCATCTGGTATTCTGTTACAGCGGTAAATGCCGGTGATATGAACCGGGAGGCTGAGCGTATGGCTACCCTGATGACTGTCATATCTATAGCGGCCATGATCATAATTTTGTTTATGATTACTGCAGTTATAAAGAAACAGTTAAAGCCCTTACATAAATTATCTGCAGCAGCGGAACAGATCGCAGATGGAGATTTAAGCGGATTTTCCGGAGTGGAATCAAGAGATGAGATCGGTCAGACAGCGAAGTCCTTTGAGCGGATGTCATCAAATTTAAAAATAATTATCGACCGGATCTCCCTGGCTCTTCATGAGATTTCGGACAATCATCTGGATCTGGATGTGGATATGGGGCTGTCCGGAGATTTCTTCAAACTGGAAGAAGCAGTAAAAAAAATCACGTTAAACTTAAATGCAGTTATGTATGAAGTGAATCAGTCATCCGGTCAGGTAGCTGCAAGTTCGGGTCAGGTAGCAGAGGGGTCCAAGGTTTTGGCAGATGGAGCAGATGCCCAGGAAAAAACCATTGAGCTGCTGTCGGAATCCGTAAATCATGTATCTGGAAATATTAAGAAGCTGGCCCAAAAGGCTTCAGATGTTTCCATGCAGGTTCAGCAGACCGGGACCGAAGTGGTAAACTGTGATATGTCCATGCAGAACTTATCAAAAGCCATGGATGAAATACGTGTTTCTTCCGGAGAAATTGAAAAAATTATTAAAGTAATTGAAGACATTGCTTTTCAGACCAATATTCTGGCATTGAATGCAGCAATCGAAGCTGCCAGAGCCGGAGAATTTGGCAAAGGCTTTGCAGTGGTTGCAGGTGAAGTAAGAAACTTGGCTGCCAAGAGTTCAGAGGCTGCAAAGAATACAACAGATCTGATACAGAGTTCCATATCGGCTGTTGAGAATGGAAACAGTCTTTTGAATGAAACTGCCAACTCTCTGATGAAGGTGTTAGAGGATTCGGCTATGGCAGTGGAAGCAGTGGACTCCATTTCTGCAGCTGCAGGGAAAGAAGCCAGAGCAGTGGAAGAAATAACAAAAGAACTTGACCGGATATCTTTAGCAGTCCGCAACAATTCGGCCACAGCTGAGGAAAGTGCTGTTTCCAGCCAGGAACTTTCCAGACAGGCTCAGTTATTGCGTGAATTGGTGGAACGATTCCGATTAAGAACCGAATAGAGGGAAAACGCAGAGTGAAAATTAACATTTAACTCTGCGTTTTCCTTTTTTCGACAGAAAACAGCAAAAATTGTCTTAATCTAATCAAAAATATATTCTGCATTTAAATAAAATAATGCATATATAATCTAAATAAATATATACAATTTGAAAATTAACAATTAAATTATAAAATAAATAAAAGTATATTGACAAATAACGAAATACAGGCTATAATTATGACATAACAAAGGGAAACCAAAGTTACAAAGAAGAGGAAATCTAATGAAAGGAGGTACAGTCCACCAGAAAGAGCAGAATCGTTTCATTTGAAAGAATGAAACAAAAAGCCCCCCACAATCTACCGATGTGAAAGACCAGTGGAGACGAATCGATTGAATGAAGCGCTGCATGATTCGTAGCAAAACAAAAGATGGATCCATTAAGAAGCTGGTTGTAGCAACGGAGAGCGTAAAAAATTTATATAGAGCATGTTTAAAACCTACATAATTTGTAAGTAAACATGAGATTGAAAAGAGGTATTGACTCCAATGGAAGAGATAATATAGAAAGGGATATCGATGATAAAGCAACAATCGGTATCCCTTTCTATCTGTTTAATCGATGATAATCCCTTCTAAATCAAATGGCGGTGTATATTCTTCCTTTGCACTGCTTTTTTCCTGCATAAATCCCTGAACCAGATCCAGTTCAATGGCTTTATTAAGAACTTTATTGTATTCATAAGAGGTGATTCTGCGGTTGATTTCCGGATACTGAGCACTTTTGTAGAACGGAGTGTACTGGCTTAACAGACTGATATAATACATTCCTTTTTCCAATTCATCCTTTATCCAGGTAAGCAGAGCGATCGAATCATCTTTCGCTCCCGGAAGAACCATGTGGCGTATGATTACACCCTTTTCCATCAGTTCACCGGAAGGGTCGAACCGGGGAGCCCCGGTCTGGCTGATCATCTGCTTAATGGCTTCTGAAGCTTTTTCAAAATAATCGGCTGCATTACTATAACGGGCAGAGAGGTCGCTGCTTTGATATTTTAAATCAGGAAGCCATATATCCACATATCCTTCCAGTGCTTTAATCACTTCTGCTGATTCGTATCCGCCGCAGTTGTAGACTACCGGAATGAAAAGCTTTGATTTAACAAGATCAAGGGCTTTCAAAACAGACGGTAGATACTGTGTGGCAGTTACCAGATTAATGTTGTGGGCACCCTCATCCTGAAGTCTTAAAAATATCATGGAAAGCTGTTCTACTGTCAGTTCTCTTCCAAAATGTTCCTGGCTGATGGAGTAATTCTGACAAAAGCAGCAGCGCAGGGTGCAGCCCGAAAAAAAGACGGTTCCACTTCCCCGGCTTCCGCTGATACAGGGTTCTTCCCAGTGATGGAGGGCAGCGCGGGCTGCCATGACAGTATCTGTGCAGCCGCAGTATCCAGCGCTTTGCCGGCGGTTAACGTTGCAGTTTCTGGGACACAGACTGCATGAATCATACATATAGTCAAAGTTCATATGTTAGGCTCCTGTTGTTGACAAATTAGTAGTGGTACTTTAATATAATAAAAAATATGCTGGAAAAAGGCAATCAAAAACGACAGGAAATACATTATGGAGAATCAGTACAAAAAAATGGAAGCATTGAAATATGCCTTCCCTAAAACATTGCCCGTTATGGCGGGGTATCTGGTATTAGGCGCAGCCTTTGGAATATTAATGAGAGTAAATGGCTTTGGCATTTTCTGGGCACTCCTATGGAGCGTATTTGTATATGCCGGGAGTCTTCAGTATCTTGGAATTACATTTTTTACGGCAGCGGTAAATCCCTGGTACGCTTTATTTATGTCTGTGATGTTGAATGCCAGACATTTATTTTACGGGCTGTCAATGGTAGATCAGTTAAAAGATGCTGGCAGGTTCAGACCCTATCTCATATTTTCCATGACAGATGAAACCTTTTCAGTTCTTTGCAGTGAACAGGTGCCAGACCATCTTTCCAGACACTGGGTTTATTTTTTTATTTCGGCACTGGACCAGCTGTACTGGGTTTTTGGAACGCTTGCAGGCGCCATAGCAGGAACCATGATCCGGTTTGATACTTCTGGTATGGATTTTGCCCTGACTGCCCTGTTTACGGTGATTTTTATTGATCAATGGAAATCCCGTAAAGATCATGGGCCGGCATGTATCGGAGTTATTTCTTCTGTTTTGTGCGTGATGCTTTTTGGCAAGGATGTTTTTATTGTACCTGCCATGGTGGTGATTATTTCTGTTATTACCATTGGTTATTGGAGGAGTAAGGATAAGGAGGAACGAAATTGAATTATAATTTAATCAGTTATGCACTAATTACGCTGGCTATGATTCTGGCTACGGTGCTCACCCGGTTTCTGCCTTTTCTTTTTTTCCCTGCGGGAAAGAAAACACCAGAATATGTGGTTTATCTTGGCAATACTCTTCCTTATGCTACCATAGGTTTATTAGTGGTTTACTGCTTAAGAGGAGTTTCCTTTACCGCTCATCCCTATGGTCTTCCTGAGGCTCTTTCCATTGCAGTCATAGCTGTACTGCATATATGGAAGGGAAATTCTCTTTTGAGTATCGGCGGAGGCACGGCACTTTATATGGTATTGATTCAAACTTTTTTTAAATAATCAGGGAGCATGGAGGGTAAAAAAAGATATCTGATTCCTTTTCTTTGTGAAAAATGGAGTAAGATATCTTTTTTTTGTTGAGATAATAGACTCTTGTCTATTAAAAGATAAATAAAAAACCATTGTCAATTTATGGATACGTTGACAAATAGTTACAAAATATCGTATAATGAAAAAAACCATTTATGAAATGTCATGGTTCACATTTACCAAAGATGAGACAAGGAGCATAAGACTATGAAAACACCGGGGGATAAGAAGTGGAATCGGAAGACCCAAAAGGCAAAAGGAATGGGGTTGGGTAAGAAAAAGAATGGCGGAGCATCAATTAAGGCAAAATTATCTGTGAAATCATTGAAGATGAAGATGCTGATGTTTATTATTGCAATTATTCTTGGACTTTCTGTAACCAACATGATTGTCAGTATTACGGTAAGTTTTGGTGGTATTACAGATGTTGTAAAGAGTGATCTGGAAGCAACAGGAAAACTGGTAAATAATCTGATCGTTCAGAATTTAGACCAGATGAAGGTCAGTATTGAAGCCAGTGCTCAGGGAGGAAGCTTAAAGTCAATTAACTCCAGAGTCGTTACAGAGTATTTAAGTAACCAGTGTACCCTTTATGGTTATAAGGATCTGGAGGTTATCAGTAAGGAAGGCGTAGTAACCCGCAGTGCCAGCGGGGAGCACATCGGAGACAGCTTCGCAGGTAAGGATTACATAACAAAAGCATTAAACGGACAGACCACTATTTCAACAACGGAATATGACAGTAATAATGTACTGGTAATCCGGGTGGCTACCCCTTATGATTTTGGAATCCTTGTAGGTACCTATGACGGAAGTGTATTAAGCAATCTGATTAAAGACTTTAAAATCGGTAAAACAGGAAATGCATTTCTTTTAGACAGTACCGGAACTTTAATCGGCGGTAATAATGCGGATCTTGTTCAGGAACGCAGCAACATGATTGAAAATGCAAAGAGTGATTCTTCTTACTCCTCGATTGGTAAGATGTTTCAGAAGATTACTTCCGGCAACACCGGAATCGGAAAATATGAATATAAGGGCGTAAGCAGATACTGCTACTACAGCCCTGTAAGCGGAAGTGATGGATGGTCCCTTGGAGTTGTGGCACCGATTCATGAAACAACTACCTCAATTTATACGGTAGTGGGAAGCATGGCTGTTCTTTTAGTTTTATCAATTGTAGCAGGCTGTTTCCTTGCTTTCTGGTTTGCAGGTTCCATTGCAAGTCCCATATCAGCGATTGCAGACAGAATGAAGCTTTTATCCAATGGAGATTTAACCAGCGATGTTCCGGTTATTAAACGGAAAGACGAGATCGGGCAGCTGGCTGAGGAAATCGGCAATTACGTTACCAGTGTCAGAGTGTATAACAATACAATTGCGGCATCTATGGACAAGATTGCTTCTGGTGATTTCCGCCGTTCCCAGGATATGAACTTTAATGGCGATTATGTTGTGATTCAGGAAGCCATAATGAAGGCAGAAGATATGCTTTCTAATACCATGCAAACCATCAATATGTCTGCTGATGAGGTTGCAAAGGGCAGTGCCCAGGTATCTCAGGGTGCACAGAATTTAAGCCAGGGCGCAGTAGAGCAGGCTGCTTCCGTAGAGGAGTTATCTTCTTCTGTTAATGAGATATCAAACAGCCTTTTAAATACGGCTAAGACAGTGGAAGGCATTAATAGCCAGGCTGGACAGGTTGGTAAGGCCATGGAAGACGGCAATGCACAGATGCAGGTGATGATGCAGTCCATGGAACAGATCACCAGGAAATCCAAGGAGATTGAAAAGGTCAATAAGCTGATTGAAGATATCGCTTTCCAGACTAACATTCTTGCACTGAACGCAGCTGTTGAGGCGGCAAGAGCAGGAGAAGCAGGAAAAGGCTTTGCTGTGGTAGCTGATGAAGTACGTAATCTGGCAGGTAAAAGTGCCAATGCTGCAAAAGACACTTCAAGTCTGGTAGCAGATACCATTACAGCAGTTGAAAAGGGAACAGGAGTTGCTTCTTCAACTGGAGAGACCTTAAACGGCATTCTGATGGAGACAAGAAATATGGTAACAGCCATTGAAAAGTCTGCCAACGAACTGCAGGAGCAGAGTGATAAAGTAACTCAGGTAACGGTTGGAATTGAACAGATTTCTTCCGTTGTACAGAGTAACTCCGCAACAGCAGAAGAAAGTGCTGCAGCCAGTGAGGAGCTTTCTGGTCAGGCAGAGAATTTACGGGAGTTAATGAGTAAGTTCCGTCTTCACTAATGAATAACAAATAATTCCATAAAAACCGCAAAGGTACGTCGTGTCTGAACTACGTATCTTTGCGGTTTCGTTTTGGCTGCCAGCTGTTAGAAAAACGGCAGGTGCACAAACCGTCCAAATCTGCTATAATGATAAAAGCGGAAAACTTTTAGAGGTATTTTGACAGTGCGAAGGGGGAAATTCGGTGAAAGTGGGACGGTGGGGATCAAAAAAGCTGCATGAGAAGTGGCTTTCTTTTACGTTAAAGCAGAAGATTAAGACAATCGCAGCCATGGTTATTCTGATCGTGGCACTTTCCATTATATTTAATATTGTAATACTTGACTTTGCCCTAAATGGTTTTAATCAGATTCTTGAGGATAATTCCAGGTGCCATGATTATCAGGCAGCTATGGAGGAGGAAACAAGGGCATTTAAAGATTATGTAAAGGACCGTTCAGACGAGAGCAGGGTATTATTTGAAACAGCCTGCGCCAGGACAGAACGCAGTGTTTTAGAACTGCCTTTTGATTATGACCGGGTGGGGGCAGAGCGGTATTCCGTAACCTGGTCCATCCGGAATGGTTATGAAAATTACAGTAAGTGGAGAGATTTGTTCCTTTTGGGGAAGGATAAAAACGGTTTTTCCATAACCCAGTATATTAATGAGCTGTACCGGATTTATCGAATGCAGGATTATCTTTCGGACTACGGCAAACGTCTGGTACAGAGTACACTAAGAGAAGGCTCCGATGCCTATCATACGAAAGTACCGATTTTATACCGGTTTCCGGTTATAATTCTGGTACTTGCAGTGTTAAGCATCAGCGGAACCTTTTATGTAAGCCGTATGATGCACCGCGATATGGTGGTTCCGGTGGTGCGTCTGGCGTGTATTTCCAGAAAAATTGCGGGAAATGATTTCAGCAATGAGGATGTGGAAATCGAGAATCAGGATGAAATTGGAGAACTGGTCCGTGCCTTTAATAAGATGAAGCACTCCACCAGTCAGTATATTACCACATTAAAAGAAAAAAATGAAATGGCAGATCTTCTTCACAAGGAAGAGATTGAGAAAATGGAGATCGAAAAAAGACTGGATGCAACCAAGCTTGAGCTGTTAAAAAATCAGATTAATCCCCATTTTCTGTTTAATACCTTAAACATGATTTCCTGTATGGCAAAGCTGGAGGATGCAGGGACAACGGAGCGTATGATTGAATGCCTGGGTAATCTATTCCGGTATAATTTAAAAACACCGGAATCGGAGGTGCTCTTAAAAAAGGAGCTTCAGGTAGTGAGTGACTATATGTATTTACAGCAGATGCGGTTTGGCACCAGACTCCATTACGATATCCAGTGTCTGGTGGACAGCAGCCGGATTATGATTCCCACCTTTACCCTTCAGCCTCTTGTTGAGAATGCAGTAGTACATGGCATTTCAAAAAAGGAAGAGGGAGGAAATATAAGGATCCGGATCTGGGAAAAGAATCAGAAAATTATGATATCCGTTGCAGATACCGGTGTGGGAATGTGTGAGGAGAGTTTAGAAGAATTAAGAGAAGCCCTGGCAAATCATTCCACTGCAAGAGTAGGAATCGGAGCGGGCAACATTTACCAGAGAATTCATCGTATGTACGATGGAGGCGATTTTCAGATATACAGCAGACAGGGACATGGAACGGCAGTCCTGCTTACCATACCAGTCAGGCTGTGACAGAGGGAGCTTATATGTATCGGGTACTGATTGCAGATGATGAATTAATAGAAAGAAAGGTGCTTTATAAAACCCTGACAAGGGAGCTGGGAGAACAGTGTACAATCTGGCAGGCGGCAAATGGAAGAGAGGCACTGGAATTATTTGATGAGCATGACATCCAGATTGCGGTGCTGGATATCGAGATGCCGGGGATCAACGGCATTGAGGCAGCACAAGAGATGCGGCGGCGCAAAAGTTCCTGCAGTATTATTTTTCTGACCGCTTTTGATGATTTTTCTTACGCCAAAAAGGCCATTGGAATCCGGGTTCTTGACTATTTATTAAAGCCCTGCAAGGAAGAGGAATTAATTGGTGTGCTGGATGAAGCCATGCGTCTGGCTGATAAGGCTCTGCTGGAAGAGAAGGGGGAGGAAGTGCAGACAATCGTTGAGCCCGTATTCAAACCCTCTGCTGAACTGAACCCAGGGGACGGGCAGGTAAGGCTTCATAAAGTAGCGGAGGCGATACGGCAATACATGGAGGAAAACTATGTCAGGGACTTATCCATGCAGGATGTGGCAAGGGTGATGAATTATTCAGAAGCATATTTTTGCAAACTGTTTAAACAATGTTTCGATAAAAATTTTACAACCTATCTTACGGAATGCAGAGTAGAAGCTGCAAAAAAACTTTTGACAGAGCCGATGGTCAATGTAAAGGAGATCGGAGAATCTGTAGGATATAATGATTCCAATTACTTTGCAAAGGTATTTAAGAGGGTTACCGGTATCAGCCCGACAGAATACCGTATGAGCATATTCAACAGAAAATAGGGGCGAATATTGTTGAATATATAAAATTTTAACCGTTTCCTTGCGAAAAGCTGCCGGATATAATAAAATATGTTAATAGGATGTTAAGAAGAGACAGAATTCTATTATGACAGCGTTAAGGAAGGACGGGGTTTATGAGAAGGGAACTACCAGGTGTATTGCTGGGTGTTGTTATGGCAGTAGTTCTTTCTGGCTGCATTGGACCGGAACAGTCAGTTACGAATGTGGATTTAGATATGAATCAGGGTACATCAGCAGTGAATGCACCTGGGAAAGGAATGTGGGAAACCCCTGAATACGTATTTACTTATGCGGAAAACCAGGCAGAAGACTATCCAACAACCCAGGGAGCATATAAATTCGCAGAACTGATCAGCCAGAAAACCAATGGAAGGATTTTAATCAATGTCCAGGCAGGCGGGGTATTGGGAGATGAAAAGTCAGTATGTGAGCAGCTTCAGTTTGGTGGCATTGACTTTATGAGAATGTCCTTGTCTCCGCTGGCAGAGTTTGTACCAAAGCTGAACGTACTGCAGCTTCCCTATCTTTACCGGGATGCAGACCACATGTGGCAGGTGCTTGACGGAGCCATTGGAAAGGATTTCATGAATTCCTTTGAAGGTTCCAATCTGGTGCCTTTGTCCTGGTATGATGCCGGTGCCAGAAATTTTTACAATTCCGTCCGCCCCATCAGGAAGCTGGAAGATATGAAAGGGCTTAAAATCCGTGTTCAGGAATCAGAGATGATGATTGGGATGGTGGAAGCACTGGGAGCAAGTCCTGCACCGATGTCTTATGCGGAAGTTTATTCCGCCCTGCAGACCGGAGTAATCAACGGTGCGGAAAACAACTGGCCTTCCTATGAATCCACCAGTCATTATGAAGTGGCAAAGTATTATACCATTGACGAACATAACCGCGTACCAGAACTTCAGCTTTGTTCACAGCCTACCTGGGACAAACTATCTGCGGCGGATCAGGAGATAATTAAAGAGTGTGCACTGGAGTCGGCAGAGTATGAAAGAAGGCTGTGGTCAGAACGTGAAAAAAAGTCGGAGGAAAAGGTACGCCAGGCAGGGTGTCAGATTATAGAGCTGTCGCCGGGTGAGAAGCAGAAATTTCAGGATGCAGTAAAGCCTATGTATGAGAAGTACTGCAGTGATTATATGGATATTGTTGATGCAATTATAGATACTGGAAAATAAGAATGGCCCAGCTGGATGTCTTTTGGATATCCAGCTGGGTTTTCCTTATGGGAATCACTGCTTTTTATCTTTCACCTTTGCTTTGGGAAGATAGGGGTAGAGATCCTGGTATGCTTCCCGTTCTTCATCTGAGGCCGGTTCTGCCGGTATCAGTCCGGTTAAATCCATGGAGGAACAGGCCTGAATGTCAATGTCATAGTTGTTTTTTGCAGTGACCCGTTCCACCTTCCCGGCAGAGTCTTTATTTTTATCTGATTTCATATCAAGTCTCCTTTCCTTGTGATTGTTAATCCCTTTTTAGTGTGAGAAAATCTACTATAAATATTCATGGTTTCGTAAAGTCTCCTTTGGCGTTATAATATTGACCAAACGTTATTCATAAGGGCGATTTGTCCGTAAATAGATTTACAGGGGGATAGTTTATGAAAATTGCCTTTTTAATTGATCAAAGGTTTAAAATGATTTTCGAAGGAACGGAGTATAATATGATTTTATTATATCCCGAAATGCAGGAGAATCCCAATAAGCTTTTAAAATATGCTGCTTTTTTTAATGGAAAACCATATGTTTTCAACATGAGGGAGATTTTGTATCTGGAATCCTATTATCGGAAAACAAGCATTGTGGTAAAAAATGAAAAAATGCGGATTAAGGCAAGGCTGAATGAAGAGGAAGGAAAGCTTCCCAAAGACTGGTTCATTCGTATCAGCCGCCATGATATCGTAAATATGCAGCATATTAAGACTGTAAAAGGGGATGAGGTTGAAATGGCCAATGGAGATGTTTTGTATATCAGCCATAGCAGAAGAAAAGAATTTGGTAAGAATTACAGAGCTTATTTAAAATTAAATGATAGATTGATTTAAAACGGAAAACGCCACGATAATGACAAAAAGTGCACACCCCATTGTCAGAGGCATAGTCAGGTGTTATTGTTAATGCAATGCAAATACTTCCAAGATCGGCAGTTCCTATCTAATTCGATTCTGTTATTCGTAATCCAATTGCAGACAGCGAAAATTCAGCCGATTTCGCTGTCTGTTTTTCTTTGCCTTATGTGACAGGCATATCTTTGGAGAATTCTTCTAAAATGCTAAACCGCCTGTAGATTCGTCTAAAAATCAGGACTGACAGGAAAAGAAACAAAATTCCGGTTGCGAACAAAATCCGGCTTATGATAAAGGCTCTGGGCTGGATTAAGAAAGGGGATCCCATTGCATTTATTTCCTCCGCACTATATCCGGCATCCGATAAATATCTATGAAAATATGGAATCAGTTTTTGCTTCATAGGGATGATCTGACCATCGATAAATATTTCCATACGGGGCTTTTGGCCGCCTTTTAAGAATGCATAGGTTTCATCTGTCAGTCTGTCAAAAGATAAATTCTGATCATGATCTGTTTTAAGACCCAGATAACCGCCGTAAAAGGGAATGATATAATAGTTTCCGGAGTTCTTCTTTGGAACGATGATTCCTTCGCTGTTTTTTTCGTAAGTGGTATCGGAGGCAAAATAGTCCAGTGCATAAACCACATTACCCTCAACATGACTCCCGATTCTGATTTCTCTTCCATTCAAAAGATCTTCAAAGGTGACGGGAGGGAGAAATGATGTAATAAAGCCAGAGAAAGAGAGCAGGATGAGAATCATGCCTGCTGTAAATAGTATTAAAATACTGCCATTAATAGACTGCATTATCTTATTCATTGTTTAATAAACTCCTTCTCCATAAGTTTATACAATGTCATGGTAACAAAAGTGATAATAAATGTCAAGAAATATAAATATATGAAACCAAAAAAATAAATAACCGTTTTTATGAAACGTTTAATATTTCTATATTGACAATTAATTAAAAATCTGAGTTAATAAATAAAAAGATCTCTGGAGGAAATAATGGCGACAATTAAAGAGCTGGCAAAATGCTGCGGCGTATCAGTGGCTACAGTTTCCAATATTTTGAATAATAAACCTGGTGCCAGTGATAAAACCAGGAAGCTGGTTTTGGAAATGGCAGAACAGTTAAATTATACGCCCAATATTGTAGCAAAAAATTTAAAGATGCAGAAAACCAGAAGCATCGGTGTAATTGCGGAAGATATGACTATATTCAGCATACCGGATATTATTGACGGAATCACGGATTATTGTCAGAAGCAGGAATACCAAATTTTGTTAACCAATCTCAGACTGTTTAAAAAATATAATGATACTTACTATAACAAAGACGATTATTATGAGCTGGTCAGGCAGGAAATTAAAAAACTGATGGAAAAGCAGGTAGAGGGAATTATCTACGTGGCAGCTCATGAGCGTGTGATTCATTGTATACCAGATAACCTGCCCATTCCCGCAGTCATGGCATACGGGTATTCCAAAAGCAGGAAGATCCCTTCCGTCGTAGTAGATGATGTCAGTGGAGCAGCTGCTATTGTAACGTATTTACTGGATCAGGGACACAAAAAAGTGGGGGTCATAACCGGAAAGCCGGACAGTCTTCATGCCCAGGCCAGGCTGGTAGGATATCAGCAGGTTTTATTCCAGAATAAAATTCTTTACGATCCAGGTCTTGTGGCAGAGGGAGACTGGACAAGGGAGTCCGGATACCGCTGCGCCGCTGAACTTCTTGAAAAAGGAGTTTCTGCCATATTTGCAATGAATGATCTGATGGCAGGCGGGGTTTACGACAGAGTGGAGGAATTAAAACAGACCATAGGCAATGAAATCTCTGTTGCCGGTTATGATGACAGAGAACTTTCAGGCTATTACCATCCGCCCCTGACAACGGTCAGTCTGCCTCTCCATGATATTGGATATAAGGCCAGCGAGTGGATGATAGAGCTGTTAAATGGAGGAGAGCTGGCACATACAGAGGAAAATGTATGCGCGGTGGAATGTATGCTTCTGATACGGAAGTCAGTGAAAAATATCAAATAGAATTTAAGTATTTATTAGAACGTTTATCTGTTGTTAACACAGCCAGACGTTCTTTTTTTACGCTGATAAGAAAATTCGACAGAATTAAACAAGAAATTATATAAAATTACATAGTTAAACGATTTAAATTCATCTAAAAATTATGCAAAAATACTTTACATTACCCTTTTCATGTGTTAGTATGCAATCATATATATGAATTTTAGTGAAAATCAAGCATCGTGAGCAGAAACAAACACAAAAAAAGCCGGATTATTCAAAAAACATATGAAACGTTTAATAAGCCGGCAATACCTCCCTGGGGGGAGTTTTTTAGAATCATGCAGATGGAAGAATCTGTGTTGATAAGAAAGAATTAAAAAGGAGGATTCATTCATGAAAAAAAGAGTATTGGGGGCTCTTGCATGTGCAGCCATGGCGGTGATACTGGCAGCAGGCTGCAGTACTAAGGGCAGTTCAGGTGAAGCAGAAAGCAAAGGAGCCTCTGCTGGAAAAAAGTCAATGGAGGTGGCAGGAAGCGATGTTACTACCATAAATGTATGGACATTTATTGAATTGCATCAGGACTTTTATGTTAACATGGCTGAAAAGTGGAATGAGGCACATCCAGATAAAAAGGTGAAGTTGGTGTTAAGCAATATGCCATACGATGACATGCATAATAAGCTGTCTCTTGCATTGGAATCTGGAGAAGGGGCACCTGATGTTGTGGACATTGAGCTTGGTAAGTTTCCAGCCTTCATGGTTGGCAATATCGGATTAATGGAACTGAATGATGTGATCGATCCTTACCGCGATAATATTGTAAAATCCCGTCTTGGAATCTATTCCAAAGATGGAAAGGAATATGGTCTTCCCACCCATGTAGGTACTACAGTAGCATTTTACAATGAAAAGCTGTTGAAAGACGCAGGAATTAATTATCAGGACATCAAAACCTGGGATCAGTTTAAAGAGGCCGGAGTGAAATATCACGAAGCCACTGGAAAGTATTTCTCCTGTGTGGAGACATCGGCTTCCTGGATGGTTAACCTGATGCTTGCTCAAAAAGGCGGAGATTACGTTGATGAAAAAGGAAATTTAAACTTAAACAGCAAGGAACTGACAGAAGTTTTGGAATACATAAAAGGAATGCAGGAAACTGGAGCTTTCGCAACTGTTCCGGGAGGACAGCCGGATAATGAAGAGGCTTATCCTTCCTACAATACAGGAGAGTATGCCGTGCAGATCATGCCGTTCTGGCAGACCTCCAGATTTGTAAACTACATGAAAGATTTAAAGAAGCAGGTTGCCATCTCAACCGTGCCTGTCTGGAATGAGAATGATAAAGAGGTAGCAACCATCGGAGGAGGCGGTACAGGAACCGCAATTATAAAATCAGGCAAGAATGCAAAACTGGCTGCGGAAGTAATGGCTTATATCAAGCTTTCCGAGGATTCCAACCGTGAAGTATGGAATGTGCTTGGATTCGATCCTGTTAATACGGCAGTGTGGACGGATAAGTCCCTGACCCAGAACCCCGATAACCAGTTCATTCAGTTTTTTACCAATTACCCCTTTGATACTCTTTTAAAAACAAAGGACAGCATCGGACTTTTAAGAGCGTATACCGATGAGAAGTATCCTTCTATCAACAATGAATTGTGCACTGTAACCTTAAACAGTATTTTTGAGGATGGGAAAGATGTAAAAGAAGTCCTTGATTCTTCCCAGGAAACCTTAAAAAATGAATTCAAAAAATAAGATCAGGAACGCCGCAGGGAGTGATATCCCTGCGGCTGCTGTGTAGAAATCATTACTGGAAGGAGGACAAAATGAAGAAATTCTTCTATTCGAAAAAAATAGCTCCTTATGTATTCATCTGCCCTTTTGTTATAACCGTGTTGTTGTTCTGGTTAGTTCCTGTCTGCAACGGGATACTTTTAAGTTTTCAGGATGTATTAAAAAATAAATGGGTAGGCTTTGATAATTATTCCAGACTTTTAACGGATAAAATATTTAGAAAAGCTTTATGGAACAGTTTTAAATACATGACTGGAACACTGATTTTACTGATCCCATTTCCCATGCTGTTTGCAACCATGTTAAACAGCAGGTGGATTAAAAAGACGGAGTTTTTTAAGTCTGTGTATTTTATACCGGCTCTTACCTCGGTTGTAGTCGCAGGTACCATATTCCGGCTGATGTTCGGAGAATCCGCAACCTCATTGTTCAATCAGGTTCTGGGGATGTTCGGAGTAAGCCCGGTTAAATGGTTAAAAGGGGCAGGCACTAGCTTTTTTGCCCTTCTTCTCCTGGCATGCTGGAGATGGACCGGTGTAAATATTTTATATTTTCTGGCAGGCTTGCAGAGCATACCCACGGATTTATATGAGGCGGCTTCCATAGACGGTGCGTCTGGCTGGCAGCAGTTTATTAAAATCTCAGTTCCCCTTGTTAAGCCTACCACCGTCTATGTGCTGACCATCAGCATCTATGCCGGTCTTTCCATGTTCTTAGAGAGCAATATGCTGTTTAAAGGAAACAATTCTCCCAATAACATCGGGCTTACAATCGTGGGTTATTTATACAGACAGGGAGTGGAAAAACGGGCGCTTGGTTATGCATGTGCAGTCGGTCTTATTTTACTTCTTGTAGTTATGATTGTGAACTTAATTCAGCTGAAGGTGACTGGAACGTTTGAAGAGGGGAGGGACTGATATGAACAGAGGCATGAAAAAAAGTGGGGTAACCATTGTCTTTTATTTCATCTTTGCCCTTCTTGCTGTGGGGATTTTTCTTCCCATCTGGGTTCTATTTATCGCCAGCTTTAAACCAGGAAGCGATCTTCTCCAATATGGCCTGAATCTTGATCTAAACGTTTCCAGAATGAATCTGGATAATTATATTCTTCTATTTTCAGGGCAGCATGATTACTGGAGATGGTTTTTCAACAGTATTACTCTGACTGTGATTACAGTACTGGGGACTTTACTGATCAGCTCTTTTGTGGGATATGGTTTTGCTGCCTATGATTTTAAAGGGAAAAAGTTTCTGTTTATCCTGGTGCTCCTTATTTTATCCATTCCTTTGGAAGTTGTTATGCTGCCCCTGTATAAACAGATTTCCTCATGGAAGCTGATGGACAGCTATACTGCTATTGTTCTGCCGTTCCTGGCTCATGCATCAACCATCTTTTTCTTCCGGCAGTATTTGCTCAGCATTCCAAGGTCGCTTATGGAAGCCGGGAGAATTGACGGTGCTACGGAGTACGGTATCTTTTACCGGCTTATTGTTCCGCTTATGAAACCGGCATTCTCTGCTATGGCAATCTTAAATGGTATGAATGCATGGAACAATTATCTATGGCCTCTGCTGGTAATCCGGTCTTCGGATAAATATCCATTGACATTAGGCTTAAACACACTGATTAATCCTTATGGAGATAATTACAGTCTTTTAATTGTGGGTTCCGTATTTTCTGTCATTCCTATTTTTCTGCTTTTTGTTGCATTTCAAAAGTACTTTATCGAAGGAATGATGGCAGGTGCAGTAAAAGGCTGACGATATATTATGGAAAATATGCCAGGCGCGATTCATTTTTAGCTAGTGAAAATTAAAGAAGGTGAAGGCTTTCAAGTTGTAAAATTCAAATCCTCAGGACAGAGATGTTCAGGGGATTTTTTGCTGTTACAGGGTAAGGGGGCATGGAAAAACATTTTTTTGCTGCCATGCCTCAAATAGTATAGAACGGATCATAAAATTGAAGAAAAAGGGCATATGAAGAAAAATGTTTTTATCTATGCCACGCAAGTTAATAACGGCGAGGCAAGGATAAAGAGCCGATTGCTGATATGCCCTAACGGGAATAAAGAAGGTTAGAAAATCGGAGATATGTGGCAGAGGGAAGAAAAAAAGTTATTAATGCCTCATTTAATTATAATAGTAATGATTAGGTGGTGGTGAAATTTACTTCTTCAAATCCCACAGAAAACGTTTTCCTCGTTTTAACTTGATGTACACATCTGGAGACGTTATAATAGAAATGTTACAAAAGATAAAAGGATTAAGTCCTGTTACACACAGAAATGGAGGGAACTATGGCTGGAATAGAATTGACAGGCAGACGTTTGAACCAATACATAGAAAATTACGTAGTATTTGATTTTGAGACAACGGGAGTGGATACACAGGAAGACTCCATTATAGAGATATCTGCAGTGAAAGTAAAGAATCATGTAATAACGGATCAGTTTAGCAGGTTAATTAATCCGGGGACTCATATACCGGCAGGTGCAACAAAAATTAACGGAATAACAGATGAGATGGTAAAGGAAGCGCCCGGGCTTACTGAGGTACTGCCGGAATTTCTCTCTTTTATAGAGGGAGAAGTTTTAATCGGGCATAATATTCAGTCCTTTGATCTGCTTTTTTTATATCGGGTATCGGAAGAAATTCTGGGAATATCATTACCCAATGATTACATAGATACCTTATATATGGCAAAGGAGCGCCTTCCCCAGTTGTATCGCCACCGGCTTACGGACATTTCCGAACATTTTAATATACCTACTGAAGGGGCACACCGGGCTCTTTTAGACTGCATTATGAATCAGCAGTGCTATGAGCAGATGGGAAAGCTTTCCGGGACAGGGGAAGAATTCATATGTCCCCAGTGCGGCGGATTATTAAAGAAAAGAAACGGCAAATTTGGTGTATTTTACGGCTGTTCCAATTATCCCCAGTGCCGTTTTACAAGAAATGGATGAATTACGCTGACTGTGTGATGCAAAGAAAACAGCCTGCATAGAATGTTGTACCAGAAAAAGGAGGGAGCGGTATGGAGGATAAAAAATTATATAATAAGGTCATGTTCATTGCACTTTGTTTAATTGTTGTATTGCTTTGTGCCGGAGCTTACAGTTACATAACTGGCAGTAATGATACAGATATTCCCAGAGGGAAAGCACAGGTTGTAACAACGGAAGCGGTAGTTACTTCCCCACTCCTTCTCTGACAGAAAGGGAAAACATGGAATTTAATATTGAGCGGGCATCTGGTGAAGATGCTGAAATGATGGCGGTTATCATTGAAAAAGTATGGGATGACATTGATAACAAGCACTGGTTTGTCGCTGATGACAGCGAATATACAACCCGAATCCTGAAAGAAGGAAACGGCCTGGGATATAAAGCGGTGGAAAAAGATTCCGGCGCGGTTGCAGGGGTTTTTATTGTTGCCCTGCCTGGAATGAAAGAAGAGAATTTAGGCAGGGATATTGGGCTGGCGCAGGAGGAACTTAAAAAGGTAGCACATATGGAATCAGTGGCAATCCTTCCCTCCTACAGAGGCAACGGGCTTCAGTATTCCATGATGCAGCAGGGAGAAGCAGATCTTAAAAAAATGGGATACAAATATCTGATGTGTACCGTTCACCCTGAAAATTACTATAGCAGAAATAATGTAATAAGGCAGGGATATGAAGTAGTTCTCACCAAAGAGAAATATGGTGGATATATTCGGGATATACTGTTAAAAAAGCTGTTTTAAGCGCATTTAGGTACAGCAGAGGAAAGGTGAGAAGGATGGACATAAAAGAAATGCTTAACCTGGTAAAAAACGGTGAGATGGGGGTAGATGAGGCACAAAAGATCTTAAAGGATCTTCCTTATGAAGATTTGGGATATGCCAAACTGGATCATCACCGGGCTCTCCGCTCAGGATTTGGGGAAACAGTGTTCTGTCAGGGTAAGCCAGATGAATATCTGGTGCAGATCTACAGAAAATTCTTTGAACGGGACGGGGAAGTTCTGGGGACCAGAGCCACGAAAGAACAGTTTGAGTTAGTGAAAGAGGCAGTTCCTGAAGTTACCTACGATCCTATATCGAGAATTCTCAAGGTAGAACGGAAGAATAAAGAAAGAAAAGGCTGCATTGCGGTCTGCACGGGTGGCACTGCGGATATACCGGTTGCGGAGGAAGCGGCCCAGACAGCCGAATACTTCGGTTCTTACGTGGATCGGATTTATGATGTGGGTGTGGCGGGAATACACCGCCTGTTGTCCAATCGGGAGCGGATTGGACGAGCCAACTGCATCGTGGCAGCGGCCGGAATGGAAGGCGCTTTGGGAACTGTCATAGCAGGGATAGCGGAATGCCCGGTAATAGCGGTACCCACATCTGTGGGGTATGGGGCCAGCTTTCATGGATTATCAGCACTATTAACTATGCTCAATTCCTGCGCAAATGGCATTTCTGTAGTAAATATTGACAATGGGTATGGGGCAGGATACATTGCGACACAGATCAATCGACTGGCGGTAAGATAAAATGAAAAAAATATTATATTTGGAATGTAATTCGGGAATCAGCGGTGATATGACGGTGGGAGCTCTCCTGGATCTGGGCGCGGATAAAGAAGTACTGGAAAAAGCGCTGGATAGCCTTAATTTAAGTGGATACCACCTTCATTTTGGAAGAACTAAAAAGTGTGGACTTGATGCGTATGATTTTGATGTTCATCTGGAGACGGAACATGAGCATAGCCATGAACACGATCATGAGCATAGCCATGAACACGAACACAGCCATGAGCATAGTCATGGACACGACCATGAGCATAGCCATGAACACGAACATGAACATAGTCATGAACACGATCATGAGCATAGCCATGAAAACAATCATAGTCATGAACACGATCATAGTCATGAACATGACCACAGCCATGAGAATCATCAACCTCATGAACATAGGAACATAAGTGATATATATAAAATTATAGACCGTCTGGCAGCCCATGAACGGGTAAAAGCTATGGCAAGACGGATGTTTGATATTGTAGCGGAGGCAGAGGCCAAAGCTCATGGAATTCCATTGGAAGAGGTACATTTTCATGAGGTTGGAGCGATCGATTCCATTATTGACATTATTAGTGTTGCTGTCTGTGTAGATAATCTGGGAGTAGATGAAATCGTTGTATCACCTTTGGCTGAGGGATTTGGAAGTGTACGCTGCCAGCATGGAGTCATTCCTGTCCCAGTACCAGCCACAGCGAATATCGCATCGGCATATAGTTTAAAACTGCGTCTGACTGATAATGAGGGAGAGATGGTTACCCCTACCGGTGCAGCGATTGCGGCGGCTTTAAAAACAGAAGACAGACTGCCGGCGTCCTGTCAGATTCTTAAGACCGGAATGGGGGCAGGGAAAAAGGAATTTAAGCAGGCCAATGTTCTTCGGGCCATGATTCTTTCTGAGGAGGAAGATCAGGCGGGTGACGAGATGTGGGTTTTGGAGTCCAATATTGATGACTGCAGCGGTGAAGCACTTGGGCTTGCTATGGAGTCTCTGCTTGACGCAGGCGCGGCTGATGTCTGGTATACACCAATCTTCATGAAAAAGAACCGGCCCGCCTATATGCTTTCTGTCATCTGTAAAAAAAACCAGATCGAATCCATGGAAGAGATCCTGTTTATTCAGACCACAACCATCGGTATAAGAAGATGCCCTGTTAACAGAACAGTTCTGCCTCGTGAAAAGAGAACAGTGATGACACAGTGGGGAGAAGCAGAGATTAAGGTGTGTAAATATAAAGACAGGGAATTTTATTATCCGGAATATGAGAGTGTAAAAGCCCTGTGCCGAAAGAGCGGACTGGATTACCAGACTATTTACCGGAATCTGCAAAGGGAGGATTAAGATCATATGGATGAAAACTTATTAAGTCTCAGAATAAAACTGGAAGAGGCAATGGGCGAGTACGCTAAAGAAGACATCTGTCTTGCCTTTTCCGGTGGAGTTGATTCCAGTCTCCTGTTGAAAGTTGCAGCAAAAGCGGTGGAAAAGACAGGAAAAAAGGTGTATGCTGTTACATTCGACAGCAGGCTCCATCCATCATGCGATCTTGAAATTGCTTCCAATGTGGCAAAAGAGCTGGGAGGAATCCACGAAATAATTACCGTAGATGAGCTGGAGCAGGAGGAGATTCGTTTCAATCCAGTAGACAGGTGTTATTTATGCAAGAAAAAGTTGTTTTTAAGTCTGAAAGAATTTGCAGGGGAAAGAAATATTCCTGTTATTATGGATGGAACCAATGAAGATGATATGCATGTGTATCGTCCTGGTATCAAAGCTTTAAAAGAACTGGGAATTATCAGCCTTCTGGCAGAACTTCATATCACCAAGGCACAGGTAAAGGCATTAGCGGCGGAATATGGAATCTCTGTGGCACAGAGACCATCTGCTCCCTGTATGGCAACCAGACTGCCGTATAATACAGAAATAGATTATGATATTTTAGGAAAAATCGGTGAGGGAGAGGAGTTCCTTCGCTCACGTTTTAAGGGAAATGTACGGCTGCGGCTGCATAAGGATATTGTGCGGATTGAAGTGGATCAGGATTCTTTTGACAGTGTTTTAAATGACAGGGATGCTGTGATCTCATACTTAAAAGAACTTGGCTTTGCCTATATTACTTTGGATTTGGAAGGGTTTCGCTCTGGAAGCATGGATGTGGGAATTCAATAATTTGAAATTATTTACAGGGGGGATAGTATGCATAAGTTAGGTATTTCAATTTATCCGGAACATAGCACAAAAAGTGAAATAGAAAGCTACATGAAACTGGCATCAGGGTATGGTTTCAATAGAATTTTTACCTGTTTACTGTCAGTTAGAAAATCAAAAGAAGAGATAATAAAAGAGTTTACTGAATTTATGGAACTTGCTCACCAATACGGGTTTGAAGTTGCTGTTGATACGAATCCGACTGTATTTAAATATCTGGGCGCGACTCCTTTTGAAATAAAACCATTTGCTGATTTAGGAGTCGATATTATCCGGCTGGATGGACATTTCGGAGATTTGGAAGATATTGCAATTACCAGGAACCCTTATATGATACCCATTGAATTTAATGGATCATCTAATATGGATCTGGATTTATTGGTGGAGCGGGGCGCTGATCGTTGGAATATTGTGACGTGTCATAATTTTTATCCGCAACGATATTCAGGGCTTGGCTGGAAACGTTTTTTGAATTTAACTGAGAAATATAAAAAAAGCGGATTCAGGACTGCGGCCTTTGTTTCAAGCCAGAATAAGAACACATTTGGACCATGGCCAGTAAAAGCAGGGCTGCCTACCTGTGAAATTCACCGCAATCTTCCTATAGATTTGCAAATGAGGCATTTGTTAGCCACTAATATAATTGATGATATAATTATAGGTAATTGCTTTGCATCAGAAGAAGAGTTAAAGCTTATGTCTGAAGTGGATTGCAGTAAGATTACGTTTCATATTGAGACAGTGAAAGACTGTACAGAATCTGAAAGAGAGCTTATTTTTGAATACAGACATATTTCAAGAGGAGATGCATCTGATTATATGATACGTTCGTCCTGGCCCAGAGAAACGTATAGGAATAAAAGTATCCCTTACAGAGAAGTGGAAGGGGATTACTTTCACAAAGGAGATGTGGTTGCGGTAAACGATAATCTGACACATTACAGAGGAGAACTGGAAATTGTGCTTCAGGATATGCCAAATGATGGTGAAAGAAATCTGATAGGGAAAATACCGCGGGAAGAATGGATTCTGTTGGAATGTCTCCTGCCTGAATATGAATTTGGATTCATAAATAACTGATAATTGCAAGAGTGAGGGATTTTTGGATCTTTCACTCTTGCAGTTGTTTATGTATAAAATAAAAGGAGAAATAAAAATGGATAAGATTAATTTAGAAGAAAAATTTCAGCTCTTTCACGAATATTGGAGTCCCAGGATTATTGGAGAATTAAACGAATCATACGTAAAAATTGCTAAATTTAAAGGGGAATTCACCTGGCATACCCATGACAACGAAGACGAGATGTTCTATGTGGTAAAAGGCGTACTGACAGTAAAATTCAGAGATAAGGATGTATGCCTGAAGGAGGGAGAAACAATTATTATCCCCAAAGGAGTAGAGCATATGCCTGTTGCGGAGAATGAAGCTCATGTGCTTTTAATTGAACCTAAAAGTACATTAAACACTGGCAGCGTTAGAAACAGTCGGACTGTTGAAGATCTGGAGAGAATTTAAAAGTAAAAGGCAGATTCTGTAGAACCTGCCTTTTAAAATTATCTTTTGCTCATAATGAAAGCCAATAACAGGTAGCGAATGGGAGGTTCGGCTTATCGTATTATTACTGTGCACTTATGGTATCTGCAATGGACATAGTGCAAATGCGTTTTACTGGACCTCGTACAGCCAGGATAACGGATAATAAGACAATTGTTATGATAATGGCCATTTGTATAAATGGGACATTCCACTGTTCGCCCCAGTGTGAAGTTACCAGTTTTGCGTACAGGAACTTATTCAGCATTAATCCGAAAACACTGCCGAAGATGCACCCTGTAATCGCATAGGCAGAAGCTTCGGCAACAATCATATTTATCAGCTGGCGGTTACTCAGGCCAATGGCACGAAATGCTCCATACTGCTTCATACGGGAGGAGACACTCATAGCAATGCTATTTACAATATTAAATATGGTAATTAAAGCAATCAAAGCCATAAAGCCATAGATAAACAATCCAAAAGAGTAGTACGAACCTATTACGCTGCGATTACCGGAGCGCTCATCAGAAAAGGTGACATCCGTACCAACGGTTCTATGAATTTCATCAACATCAGCATCCGTCACATTCTTAGATAACTTCAAATCGATAATTGTATAATCCGTTTCGCCGGTCAGCTGCCGAAAGGTATTTTCAGAACAGATTATTGTTCCAACGTCAGGGGCGTTGTTAAAGGGGCTGGAAGAAAGAGAGCCGACTATTTTTATATCCGACGTTTGCCCCCCAATGTGCAGAGTAGCCGTGTCTCCGGTTTTTATAATATTTTGCGGTTTAAAAACAACCAATCCGGTATTGCTTTTCTGTTGGACGGAATCGAAAGATCCATCCAGTAAATAATTCTTAGCCCATCTGAATTGGTTTTCCTCATAAGAAATCAAATCCACCTTTTTTTCCTGACCATTTACCGTAACCGGAACGTTATAGGCAAACATTCGCCCGTATACCTGCTTAACTGCTGGATTTTCCTTAAGTTTTTTCAATAAGCTACTACGAATCGAACAGGTATTATCCGTGCTGACAATAGATAAATCCGGAGTCCACGGCTTCAATGGAGTAAGGGAATGTTGCATAAAATTTATTGTGACCGAAAACGCTAAAAAAAGAGTAATACTTAGTGAAAAGGAACCTACCATCAAAACAAAATTCTTTTTACTGGCTTTCGCATGATGGAAACCAAGAGCAGTATCAATTTTAAATAGTGTTGTATTTGCGGCTTTGCGCACAGGCTGAAGAGAATTCGCATTTCCGGATACGGCTGCCAGTGGTGAAACCCTGGCAGCTCTTTTAGCTGGTGTACGAGCCGCCAGTAGAACCGTCAGGATACCTACACAGATACCGGCCATGATACTGGGTATGCTTATTCCGAATGCAGGCATTTCGGCAAAGTATTCCGGACTGAGAAAACGTAGTAAGGCGCACAAGATCCAAATGATAACGGCTCCCGCAGAAATGCCCAGCGGTATAGCAAACCTATACCAACCAAGGGCTTCCCTCCGGACGAATCTCATCAACTGCTTTGGTGTGGCACCAATACAGCGCATCATTCCAAAAAATTACGTGCGCTGTGCCACATTGCTGTTTAGACTGCTGGCAATCATCATAATGCCTGCCAGCAAAACTAATAGAAATAAAACAGCAGCAGAACTATAGATTTGCATCATAAAAGAATTTCCGCTTTGACCAAGTAAGCCCAGCAGCTTCGTATTTTCCGAAACCTGTTCGTCCGAAAGTCCCAGTTGGGACTTCATCTCGGCAATTGTACTTCGTATATTGCTATGAGTAGAAAACTGTACAAAAAAAATGCTGTTATACTGGGCAGGCTGGCCATTTGAGACTCCGGGATATAAGGAGCGAAACGCCTGGGTAGTCAGGCAAACTGCGTAGGAGTCCTCTTTCATTGTTTTAGCAGCATTTTTAGTAAAACCAGAGATGGTAAATTCATAGCTGGTTCCGTCAGGTCCATTGACTGAAATAGAATCTCCGATTTGCAGGCCAAGCATTATCTTTGCGTTTTCGGTGACCATAGCCTCATGGTCATTCTGTGGAAACGTTCCGTCCCGAATGTCCTGAGTTTGCATTTTCATAATCCAGTCTTTATCACTTCCCATTACAATCACATTTTTCCCCAATACAGTATAGCCTTGATCTCCTCTGTAATTTAGGACACCATACCAGGAAGATGCAGTTACCTCAGCTCGAGCAGAAATCAGGGCGGCTTGTTCTTCATTTATGTTTCGGATCATCACATGCCAATTGCCGTCCTCTATACGGGCCTGCATGATCTGGCTGCGTATAAACATGTCGGCCATACCAAAAATAGTTGTGACTAGAAACACTGCTAAGACAATGCAGAATACAGACATTCTGTTCTGCCTTTTATGGACTTTGGCTGAAATGGGAACAAGGTCAAGATAACTTTTCATTCTCTTTGCCTCCCAAATCCGTCAGAACACCATCCGAAACCCGCAGCACGCGGTCTACTGAGGTGGTCAGATGATTGTTATGGGTAATCATAAGAATCGTTTGCTGATAAAGGCGGGATGCCCTGACCAGTAAATCAATTACATCCTGACTGTTTTTGCTGTCCAGATTTCCGGTGGGTTCATCCGCCAGGATCAGTTTTGGCCTTGTGATCAGTGCACGTCCAATGGCAACACGCTGCTGCTGACCGCCGGATAATTGGCCAGGCAAGTGATGGCGGCGTTCTGAAAGCCCTAAGACTTCTAAAATTTCATTTACAGCCGATTGATCGGGTTTTCTGTAATCCAGAAGAATGGGAAACATAATATTCTGTTCCACAGTCAATTCTGCAACAAGCTGGAAAGACTGAAATACAAAGCCGATATTACGCCGCCTGAAAATAGTACGCTGTTCTTCTTTCATTGAAAATAAATCATTTCCGTCCATATAGATATTCCCGGCAGTAGGGGTATCCAGGGCGCCAATACAATTAAGCAGCGTACTTTTACCGGAACCTGATTCTCCAACTACTGCAGCAAATTCTCCCTGTTCTAATGTAAAAGAGACATCTTTTAATGCATTTACCTGATTTTCACCTTTTCCGTAGGTTTTTGATAAATGACGTACTTCTAAAATCTTCATATTATTAGCACCTCCTTTCAAAAGAGAATAACAGGTACATCTTACAATCGGGTGAATAACAGCTTACAGTTACGTAAGGAAGGAAAACGTAAAAACGGTTCCTTTTTCCAGTGCGCTTTGAACGGAGATGATGCCTCCCTGACCCTCAACAATGGCTTTTGCCAGTGACAGGCCCAGACCGATTCCCTGGGTATCCAGAGATTTTTTGCTGCGGTAAAAACGTTTGAATATGTGATGTAAATCTTCCGGTGCAATACCGAAGCCATTATCTGAAATCATGATGCGTAGCATGGCAGGAGTCCGCTTCCAGAAAATGCGGATTTTTCCTCCAGAATCGGTATGATCCAAAGCATTTTTAACTATATTTCCAATCGCTTCGCTGGTCCACTGCTTATCGCAAATGAGTTTTTCTTCCGGTACTTCATCTACAATAATTTCTTTTCCCTCTCGGGCTGCCCTTGTTGTCAGTTCACTGACAGACTGGGCAATTAATTCCGATAAATAACAGCTTTCTTTTTCAAAGACAATACTGCCGGCGTCTAATCGGGTTATTTTCAACATGACCTGAATCAGTTGTTCCATACGTTTTAGTGCTAATTCTGTTTTTTGGGAGTATTCTATTACGGTTTGAACATGATCCGGTTCCTCAGAAATAATTTCATGATGCATAGTAAGAGCCGCAAGTGGTGTTTTTAACTGGTGCGATATGTCTGAAATAGTACTTTTTAAAAAATCTTTTGCTTTCTTCTCAGCTTCGTTTTTTGACTGCAGGATCATAGCAAGCTGATCCACACAGGCAAAGAGACGATATATGGTTCCTTCTTTCATTTGCGGCATGTGGTAAGAAAAATCGCCTTCTGTAAAATTGGTAATTACCTTTGCAGCCTGCAGATAAAGTTGCTCTCTTTTCCATAAAAAAACCAATGATCCAACCAAAAGCAAACAGGATAGAATCACGCTAAAAAGCAGCATACAGTATATGGAAATCTTATGAAACTCATTAATAAAGGGAAGAAATCTGATTGCGGTATTCTCTGTTACACCAATATTAGCGAGCAGAGTCGCACCCTCCTGGCTGCTTGCTGTACTGGTTATGGCTTTGGCAATTACATCTTTTGAAACACCTTGTTGGAAAAGAGAAGTCACAACGGCATTGTCGTGGGATAGAAACAGACCATGCATGGCTTTTACCAGAACAGCATTCAAACCAATGACAGAAAGAAAAATCAGCAAAACAAGAGTTAAAATAAACATGGTATAGTGTTTGATTTGCTTATCTTGAAAAAGGTTCATACAGATACCTCATTCCACTGATAGCCAAAACCCCGGATGGTGATTAAATGCTCCGGATGGGAAGGATCAGCTTCAATTTTTTCACGGAGTCGGCGAACATAAACGGAGAGAGTATTATCATCAACAAAATCGCCTGTATTGTCCCACAGTTCATTTAAAATTTGATTGCGGGTAATGACCCGGTTAGAATTTCTTACTAATAAACAGATAAGACGGTATTCTGCGCTTGTTAAATCCAGAGTTTTTTCATTTAACAGCACCCGGCTTCCTAAAAGGTCAATCCAAATATCACCACATTCTATTACGGTAAGGTTATTTTGACTGGATTTTCCCACCCGGCGCAGTAAGGCACGAATCCGGGAACAAAGCTCACCCAGTTTAAAAGGTTTTGTTACATAGTCATCGCCGCCGCTGTCCAGCCCACGAATGATATTTACCTCTTCATCGGAAGCTGTTAAAAATAGAATCGGAATCTGATATCCCTGTTTTCTCACTTTTTCACATACTTCAAAACCCGTTCCATCCGGTAATGTCACATCAAGGATTAGTAAGTCATATTGATCGATTTTAGGTAAACAGCCTATGGCGCCTTCTACTGTACGGACAAGTTCAACATCAAAGCCATTGCGCTTTAATGAATATTTCAATCCATCTACTAAACTGATGTCATCTTCTAAAAGTAAAATCCGGTCGCTCATCATACCCACTCCTTTTCGTTTATTTATTTATATCAATATAAGTGGATTCCATCTCTTTGATTTTTTTATAAAGCATATCATTAATGGGAACAGGAAGACTATGTTTAGCTGCAAGTCTGCGTACTGTGCCTGAAAACATCTCTACTTCCGATGGTCTATGGGCGATCCCATCCTGACGCATGGATGGAACTCCCTCAGGTGAAAGGGTTTTTAAGAGTTCTATGTAAGCTTCCAGGTCGCCTTCTGCCAGGTTAATGCCTTCTTTTTGCGCGAGTAATATTACTTCTCTCATGGCTCCGACTAATGTATCGTATGGGGTACCTGGAGTAAGAGCCTGGGCATAATTGACCTCATATGCCATACAGGTCTGATTGATGCCAACGTTTAACATGAATTTCCCCCAAAGCCGTTTTAAAATATCACTCTCGGTACGATAGGAGATACTGGCGGAATCAAAATATCTGGTTAAGGCATCGAGCCGATGTTCCTGACCCTTTATTCTGGTGCCAAGACATAATTCTCCGAACTTAGTATAGGTTAAATCGGCACCGAACTTCATGGCATCCATTCCCTGGGCGATACAATAGAGTACTTTTTCATCTCCATAGCGTTTGCCTGCTATCGCTTCGCTGTCAATCCCATTCATAACTGAGATTATGGTGGTATCAGGACCCACTGAGGAAGCCATAATATCCAGTGCTGATGGCAGGGCGTTGTATTTAACCGCTATAATTATCAAATCTGCTGGACCTGCATTTTCAGGCGCTTTCATGGGAAAAGACCAGGGTGTACCATTTATTGTAAAAGTCAATTTCTGATAGCGCCCGATTCGTTTCTGGTCAGCAAGAAAATAGACGGAATCGGGTCCAATTGCTGAACTGATCTGGCTTGCGTATAACATACCTAGTGCACCCATTCCTATGATGGCAGTCTTTTTTATTTCTTTGTTCATGTTGTCCCTCCCTGGAATTAAATTACCAAATTATAAGCTATAAAATTAATCTTATCATAGATGTTTTGCTTTTGAAATATGAAACTCTGTTGTTTTCTGAAGGGTTAACTGAAACAGATCATTGTCTGCGATATCTTCTATATTTAAAATATCTGATATTTCCATAATTCCTTTTTTTAATGTGGGATCTGCCATTCGCTTTGCTGATTCAGCAGCAATCAGTCCGGTAAATCTTCCTTCGTCATGTCCCCAGGCATACAGGCTTTTATTACCGGACTGAATAGACACGATAAAAATATCAGAACCAATTTTAGGATTCCTAAGAAGTCGTTCTGCCATATTATATACTTTTTTATATTTTAACAATTTAAGAAGTCCAAGTTTGTTTGCCCAATATAGGAATACAGTTATAATAGACTGATCGAATCCCAGATAAGTGGTAAATATCTTATCATTATATTTATTATTTAACATGTGCTGGTCCACAAAGTTAAAATTAAACGAATAGAATCGCTTCTGCATGCTCTCCATTTTGTTTTTTTTAGTAAATGGTCTCATAGATCCATGAATACGATGATTGTAGTTTTTAGTAAAGTTATCCAGAGTCCATTTTATGGCAGCATCTCCGTGTTTTTCGCCCATCCCTAAAATAAGTTGAATATCAATATATTTTTCTGTGGGATACATTTGTACAAATTTTTCTGCCAGAAGATTTGTAAGTCCAGGAGCAAGACCAATTCCCAGCATAATTTTGCTTGTGCCCTTAAGTTTAAGTTTACAAATCTTATCAATATATTCTGAATTTGCAGTGACATCCATATAATCGATTCCGTTTTTATCACAATATTCTACCAGAAGGGTATTTTCCTGATCTACACAAACAATAACCCAGTCTACATTTTGTAACAGTGCAAAATCAATGTGAAGAATATCCATTACGCAGATTTCTGCTTTCAGCTGTTCTTTTTGAATGAAGCTTTTCATTTTCTCTTCGTTTCGTCCTGCCAGGATCAAACTGTAGTTTTTCAGTTCTTTCGTAATAGACTGGCCTACCTTACCATGCCCGCCAATAATCATGATTTTACGATCTGGATACATTTTTCTTCTCCTCTTTCGGATTATGAGTGATTTTGTATTAAACCTATAGCATGTTCTAAAAATCCTTTAATACTTGCTAAATTTTCACTGGAAGTACCATTCAGAAAATCAAAAAGTGATTGATCATTATCATTATGATATTTTTCATGAGCCCTGTAGGCAGCATTTCCCTTTTCCGTCAAATAAAGTAAATAGCGTTTTTTATCTTCCGGATCATCTTTTTTGACGATCAAATCTCTCTCTGATAATTTCTGTAAAGTTTTATGAACAACCGGTCTTGTTATACCATATTTACGCGCAAGCTCAGCACTGTGAATTCCCGGATAATCACCAATTGTTTTAATCATGTGAATTTCTCCACGATGAAATGTCATATCTTCACTTCCAAAATCTAAAATATTCGTTTTAGAATTAGAAATACTTTCCGTTAATTCAATAAAAGAATTAATTACATCTTTCGAAGTCACAGATTCCTTCTTTTCCTCTTTTCGGTAAATGTAACCCTCAAACATAGCAACTCTCACCCTGTCTGCGAGAGTAAGACCACACGTTTGTAATGCTGTTTCAATATCCTGAGCTTTAGGAGGTAAGGGGATGCCATCCATAAACCCAGACAGCCAGCTTAACATATTTGCAGGAACAGCGTCTTTTTCATCTGCAAACTGCCCTATAACAAAGAAATAACCTCCTATCTCTAACGAATCAGACACTTTCTTTATAAAATCAGTTAAATCGCCATCAACAAAGTTCAGAACGCCTGAGGCAATAATCATATTATAAAGTCCGCCTAAAGGGTCACTATTAAAATCACCTGAAATCACCTGAACCTTTTGCTGTACCCCATATTTCTCTACAATTTCCTTAGTAACTTTAGAAACATCCGGCGTTTCCATAACGGTTGCTTTACTGTTTGGAAAATGTTTTATCAGTTCAACATCCAGAATGCCTGCTCCGCCTCCCAGATCCAGAATGTTGAGACATTCATTGTTATCAGGAAACAGCTTGTTTACTTCATTTATAAATGCCTGTACACGTCCAGAGTACATTTCAGGAATAGACAAACGGGCAAGTTCAGAAAAATCATAAGTCTCGTTATTTACTGATGATACTGACTTTATCTTTTCCTCCAGTTGCCCAAGAGAGGTCATCTTTTCCCGAAATAATAGTGTATCACCAAGAAACACATTGCTGTTGCGGGATAAAAAGTTTCTTGTTTCTGGTGTATTTCTATAATATTCTTCCTGTTTATTCACCAAACCGCAGGAGACCAGTGATAACAGCATGAGTTCCATTTGATGTTTGTCACAATTGATGGCTTCTGCTACAGTTTGTGCAGTTTGAGGTGTATCAAGATAGGAAAAAATATTCAAACGTATTGCAGCAAAAAGCAATTGCGCCTCCTGGTAATTGTGCATGACTTTATAATAACGCTTTGGACTGTTTTCTACTTCAAACATAATTTACTTCTCCTTTATTATAATAATTATTCTTACTATTGTTATCCTAGCATACAATGTATTTGTTTGTCAATGAAACATTATTAGTTTGCACATGAAAAGCCCACCTTCGGCATTAATGCGATTGGTGGACTTTAAGCAGGAGTATATTGAATTTTATATTACATACTTAATGGACGAATTCGTTCCATAAGATTTTCCGTGCAGGCCAATTTTCCATCTAAGGTTATTACTACAGCACCCAAATCTTTCATATTGTTCATTTTACGAATGATTGATACTGCATCCAGTCCAAACAATTCTGTGGTATAAATATCACAGTCCAGGGACCGGTCGGCGACCACAGTCAGAGAAGCAATATTACTTTCCATAGGATAGCCGGTTTTGCTGTTAAAAATATGATGGTATTTACT
>SVDS01000028.1 GCA_015057715.1 Paenibacillaceae bacterium | reverse complement strand
GAATACAAATTTATGTCCAGCCAGCCCCAGCTTTACGAATTTGTAAAAGAAGAGGCTCCGGAGCTTTTTGAAGAAATAAAGGAAAAAATAAAAGAAGGACGATGGGAGACAGAAGGTGCCATGTGGCTGGAGCCTGACTGTAACTTAGCATCAGGTGAATCCTTAGTCCGTCATATTCTTTATGGAAGAAGATTCTTCGAAAAGGAACTTTCCGGTCCTGTAAACGAAGTGCTCTGGCTACCGGATGTATTCGGCTACAGCGCTGCCATACCACAGATTATGAAGCAGTCCGGATTGTCTTATTTTATGACAACAAAGCTTGGCTGGAACGAATACAATCAGTTTCCCTATGATACCTTTGTGTGGCGTGGAATTGATGGCAGTGAAGTATTGACTTATCTGATATCCACCAAGGATTATTATAAAAATGGTCAGCCATCCAAAGGCTACAGTACCACCTACAACGGCAGACAGAACCCCAAACAGATTATGGGAACCTGGCAGAGATTTCAAAACAAGGATGTCAGCCGTGAAGTACTGACCTGTTATGGATACGGTGACGGAGGCGGTGGCCCAACAGAAGATATGCTGGAACAGAGCCGGAGAATGGAACGGAATGTGGCCCGCTGTCCAAGAACCGAACAAACCTTTGTTAAGGACTTCTTTCATAAGCTGGAAGAGGAACTGGATAAAAAACGGCTTCCTGTATGGGCTGGTGAATTATATCTGGAATTCCACCGGGGAACTTATACATCCATGGCAAAAAATAAGAAATACAACAGAAACTGTGAGTTTTTAAACGGTGATGCAGAATTTTACTCAGTTCTTCAATCTCTTATAACCAAAAGCGGGGAGTATCCAAAGAACCAGCTGGAGGAAAACTGGAAGCTTCTGTTGTTAAACCAGTTTCATGACATTCTTCCAGGCTCATCCATCAAGGAGGTATATGAGGATTCTGAGGTTCAGTACAAGAAAATCATGGAATCAGATCTTGATATAATCAATAAGAGCCAGGACAGTATCTTAACAGTATCTGGATTTGAATGCGACAGGAATAACCCCACTGCCCTTGCAGTGTGGAACTCTTTAAGCTTTAAAAGAACCGGAATTGTTGAATTTGAGACTGCCGTTAAGAATCTTTCGGCAATCACACAGCAAACCTTTGACGGGCACATGATCGCCTTGGCTGAAGCTGTGCCATCAAAGGGTGTAACGGTACTTTTGGCAGGTAATTCATTGGAGGAGGCAGAGTCCGTATTTACTTCTGTGGAATGCGGCGAAGAAGGAGCCGTGATAAAGGCAGTCAGCCCATATTATGAGGTGGAATTTGACCAGGCAGGAAATCTGTCCAGTATTTATGACAGAACAGAAGAAAGAAGCCTGTTAAAAGAAGGAAAAGCGGGAAATGAACTGCTTGTATTTGAAGACCGGCCACTGGAATTTGATGCATGGAATATTGATTCTACCTTTGAGGAGAAACAGTGGCAGGTAAATGACGTAACAGAAATAAAGCTGTTAGAAAATGGCCCGGTAAGAGCAGTGGTACTTGTAAAACGGAAATTCATGGATTCTGTCATTGAACAGCAAATCTGCTTTTACAGTCATACAAAGAGAATTGATTTTAAGACCAGAATTGACTGGAATGAGCATCAGATGCTGTTAAAGGCTGCCTTCCCTCTGGATATTCTGTGTAATGAGGCCAATTACGACATTCAGTTTGGCAATGTAAGCCGGCCGACTCACAAAAATACGACCTGGGATCAGGCAAGATTTGAAGTATGTGCCCATAAATGGGCAGATGTTTCAGAAGCAGGCTACGGCGCCGCTGTTTTAAATGACTGCAAATACGGATATGACATTCAAGATTCTGTTATTCGCCTTACGTTATTAAAATCCGGCATTTTTCCAAATCCGGATGCAGATCAGGGAGAGCATACATTTACCTATTCTCTGCTGCCTCATAAAGGAGATTTCCGTACTGGCAGAGTAATACAGGAAGCGTATGACCTAAACTGTCCTCTGATTTCTACTGAAATTAAGGGAAATGGTATTTTATCCTGTTCCTTCTTAGAGATTGAGAATGAAAATATACTGGCTGACACAGTGAAGCGATCCGAAGATGGGGAGGGACTGATTGTACGTTTCTATGAGTCTTATGGCATGCGGACCAATACCCACGTAACATTCTCCATGACAGAGGGCGCACAGATCAGTGAATGCAACTGTATGGAAGAGGAGACAAAGAAGGTGATGACAGAAAACGGACGGATTGCTCTTACCTTTAAGCCTTATGAAATAAAAACCATTAAGATTCAATTGTAAGAATTATATTTTTGCAAGATTTGCAAAAGATATACAGTAACTTGACAAACTTTGCATAGTCACTGCCTGTGAGATATCATATAATGGTGCAATATAACTGTATCAGAAAAGGGAGGATATGCAGATGGAGCTTGCTGCAGAGCGAAACGGACGGATTCACATCTGGATGGAAGAATTAAAAAACCATTTATTTGAAAGACTTTCATCAGTGACTTTTACCGGTTTTACGACAAAAGAACATTTCTCTTATGAGGAAGCATTAAAACAGGAGTTTTACCCCATGCCTCAGGGAACCCCCTGGGGCAGCAAATGGGAATACGGCTGGTTTTTAACGGAGATCGTCATGCCAAAAGAGGCGGAGGGAAAGCGGATTTTTCTTCACCCGGAGGTAGGCGGTGAGATGCTTTTATGGGTAAATGGGAAAACGGCAGGTTCCAGAGATTTAAAGCACGATGGAATTACACTGACACGCCATGCAACGGCAGGTGAGCGTTTTTTTGTTGTGGCAGAAAGCTATGCAGGGCATGGACCGAGACTGGAAAAGGGCGGACCATGCCCTGATTTTCGTACTGCGGTTCCGGAACCACCGGAGTTTCAGGTTACGGTAGGAGATTCGGATTTTGGAATCTGGAATGAAGATGCATTTCAGCTGCTTATGGACGTATTTACATTAAGCAAGCTTTCTGAGGGACTTGATCCAAAATCTTTAAGAGCAATGAAAATAAATCAGGGACTTTTGGAATTTACATTTACAGCGGACTTTGAACTGGACCGGGAAGGACGAAATAAATCGTTTCGTAAGGCCAGGAAAAAACTGGCGCCACTCCTTTCCTGTGTAAATGGATCAACGGCTCCGGAGTTTACCATTTTCGGACAATCCCATCTGGATCTGGCATGGCTGTGGCCATGGGAAGAGACAAAACGCAAATGTGCAAGAACGCTATCCACCCAGATTGCCTTATCCGATGAATATGAGGATTATAAATTTCTCTTATGTGAGCCGCCGATTATGGAAAATGTAAAAGAACATTATCCTGAATTGTATGGACGCCTTTTAAAGAAAGTGGAAGAGGGATCCTTTATCCCTGAGGGCGGCATGTATGTGGAGCCTGATACCAATCTGGTATCGGGAGAGAGCCTCATACGCCAGTGTCTGTACGGAAGAAAGTGGTTTCGAAAAGAACTGGGCATAGAAAGCGTTATGGTCTGGCTGCCGGACTGCTTCGGCTTTAACGGACAGCTGCCTCAGATTATGAAAGGCTGTGGAATCCGTTATTTTGCAACTCAGAAGATGGCCAGGGCGCTGAAGGGCTGTGATGTTTTCCCCTATAATAATTTTTGGTGGGAAGGAATCGATGGAACCAGGATCCTGACCCATTTTTATAAAAAGAACAATGCAAGGCTGGATCCTCTTGACCTGATTACAAGATGGGAGGAAGACCGGGTACAGCAGGAAAATATTGATACCTTTATTTTCCCGTTTGGATTCGGCGATGGCGGAGGCGGTGCCACCAGAGAGATGGCAGAGGTGGCAAAACGGGTGAAGGATTTAGAAGGTGCACCCCGTACCCGAATGGAAAGTCCGGTTAAATTTTTTGAAAGACTGGAAGAAGAAAACTCTGTGAAAGAGGTTTACAGAGGGGAGCTTTACCTTCCATGGCATAGAGGCACCTATACCTCCCAGGCACGGATTAAGAAAGAAAACAGGTTGATGGAGCGAATGCTTCGGGAAGCGGAGATGCTTAATTCCATTGCATGTTTTGTGGAGAGCGGTGACAATAAAACAGAAGAACTGGAAGCTTTGTGGAAAGTACTTCTGTTTAACCAGTTCCATGATATTATACCCGGAACTTCTATCACCAGGGTTTATAAGGATGCAGCAGCCCAGTTAAAAAAAGCTGGAGAAAGCGCTCTCTGTCTTTATGAGGAAGCAAAGAAGAAGCTCACTGGTTCAAAAACAGACAGTCTGCTGGTGTTTAACTCACTTTCCTGGGAGCGGGAAGAACTGGTGGAGATCCCCCTGGAAGAAGGAGAAGAACTAATCAGCTGTGGCAGACTGCCGGTAAGTCAGATAATTGGAGATCAATTGCTGATACCTGTGAAGGTACCTTCCTGTGGTTATGCCCAGATTGAAGAAAACAGCTGTGCAATTCAGGAAGATACTTGCAGAATCTATGAAGAAAACGGATTCTTTATTTTGGAAAACCAGCTTTTAAGAGTAACGATAGATGGCGTTGGACAGTTAAGGAGCGTACTGGAGCAGGATACCGGAACGGAATTTGTTGACGGAATTGCAAATCAGTTTCTTCTTTATCAGGATATTAATGTGGATTACGATGCATGGGAAATCAGCTCTTTCTATAAAGATGTGCCAGTGAAACTGAATCAGGAAGCAGTGATTACCATTGAGGAGACGGGCCCTCTAAAAGTGGTGCTTCTTGTAAATCGGCAGATTCATAAGTCAGCCATGACCCAGAGAATCTCTTTGTCTTATCACAGCAGGCGTATCGATTTCGCAACACAGATTGACTGGCAGGAAACCCACAAGCTGTTAAAGACTTCGTTCCCGGTTACGATCCGTGCAGAGGAAGCGTTGGAAGAAATACAGTTTGGATATGTGAAACGGCCCACTCACCGCAACCGCCGTTATGACGCTGACCGTTATGAGGTGTGCAATTACCGTTATACTGCCATGACAGAGCCTGGAAGAACAGCAGCAGTGCTCAATGATTCCAAGTACGGAATCAGTACGGACGGGAATGCAATGGAACTGACTTTGTTAAAAGCACCTGTATGGCCGGATATGTATGCAGATAAAGGGCTGCAGGAATTTACTTACTCTTTCTATGTAAAAAGCAGTGATTTTGCGGACAGCGGTGTGGTACGGGAAGGAATGCAGCTAAATAATCCGCTTAAATTCTGGGGAAAAGGGGCAGGTACCAAAGAATATTTCAGTATTTCGTCAGATGATGTGATTTTGGAGACAGTTAAAATGGCGGAAGACGGGGAAAACCATTTAATTTTAAGATTTTATGAGGCATTTGGAAGTCATACTTCCTGCGTAATAAAAGCTGGCTTTAAAATCAGCAAATTGTGGGAAACTACAATGGAAGAAACCATACCATCCACAACCCTGCCAGTGAATCTCCTTGAGAATAAAAGTGAAATCCTCTTAAATTTTGCTCCTTTTGAAATAAAAACATTGCGTTTAAAATTATAAACGCAAAAAATGCGAGTAAGATGGTTTCCATAAAAACAAATTACGCATAGCAACAATGTACCCAAAATATTATAATGTTTTCATCAGCATTAAGAAAAAACACACCAAAATTTGATATGGAGTTAACAAAATGCAAAAGAAGCTAATCATTTTTACAGACAGTGGGGATACCATTATTGACGAAGGTACTGAAATTCGTAATGATGAGGATATTGTAATCCACGCAGAATTAATCCCCGGTGCGGGAGAGACCTTAAAAGCTCTTTACGACGCCGGTTATGTCATTGCTATGGTGGCTGACGGAGAAGAACAGTCCTTCACCAATGTTTATGAAGAAAATGGCCTTGGTTATTGCTTCCACACCAGAACAATTTCCGAGATCGTTGGGGTCCAGAAACCTTCCGAGAGAATGTTTATAGATGCCATGGAGAAAAATCACCTGACAGAAGAAGATAAAAAACGGGTGGTTATGATTGGAAACAATGTGAGAAAGGACGTTGCCGGAGCCAACCGCTTTGGAATTACCTCTGTTCTCATTGACTGGTCTCCGCGCTATGATATGAATCCGGCTGATGAGTGGGAAACGCCGGACTATACCGTCCATGAGCCAAAAGAGCTTCTGGCACTGATTGAGAGTCTGGAGGCAGAGCTTCAAAAAGACGGAAACGAATAGAAGGAGGGTATGGATATTATGAAAGAAAAGACAATCAAGGAAAAGGCACGTAAGATTCCCTTTAAGGTGTATGTGCGCAATACCTGGCAGCTTTACTTAATGCTTCTGATTCCGGTTATTTATATGCTTATGTTCCGTTATAAGCCAATGATCGGAGGCGTAATTGCTTTTAAGAAATTTAACGTGTTTGCAGGAATATGGAATAGCCCATGGGTTGGTTTTGCTCATTTTAAAGAGGCATTCGGTTCCAAAGATTTCTGGAATGCGTTAGTCAATACATTGATATTAAATATCGGTGACCTGATTATTGGATTCCCGGTACCGGTACTGATTGCTGTATTCCTGTTTGAAATCAGAAATGTGCATATCAGAAAAGCGACACAGACTATTTTATATCTTCCAAACTTCCTTTCCTGGGTTATTATTGCAGGTATCATTACCCAGCTGTTCTCTACAAGTGGTCTTGTAAATGATATTTTCCGCAAAGTAGGAGCTCGGGAAGTGAACTTCTTAAGCAGTCCTTTTATATGGAGATTTGTTTACTGGTTTGCAGGTATCTGGCAGTCAGCCGGTTATTCTCTGATTATTTATCTCGCAGCGCTTACTGCCACGGATCCATCACTTGGTGAAGCGGCTTATATCGATGGCGCGACCAGATTACAGAGAATCGCACATGTGACCATACCACAGATCAGACCTACCATTTCAATCATGCTTATTATGCAGCTTGGTAAGATCGTTTCCATCGATTTTGACCGTCCATTCATGATGGGAAATACGCTGGTTAAAAGTGCATCCGACGTTATCAGTACCTATGTTTATAGTGTAGGTCTTCAGGCAGGCCGTTTCGATTTCGCTACTGCCGTGGGTCTCTTCCAGTCCGTTGTCGGAATCATTATGATTCTGTCAGTGAATCAGATTTCTAAAAAAATGGGAGAGGAGGGAATTATGTAATGAGCGAATTAAAGAGCAAAGCAGACAGAAGGTTCCAGCTCTTCTGGAACATATTTTTCGTAGTAATCAGCATCGTGGCATTGATTCCCATAATCAGGGTAGTTTCCATGTCACTAAGTTCCAAGGATGCCATTCTGGGTGGTAAAGTATTCCTTTATCCTGTCCAGTTTACCGTGGAAGCTTATGTCAGATCGTTTCACAGCGGAAGCTTCGTCTCCTCATTTATTTACTCCGTGTTCCTGATGATTGGATCCACTGCCGTATGTATCGTTATGACCGTACTTGCAGCTTATCCCCTTTCTAAGAAGAACTTAAAAGGCGGAACAATCATTATGACCCTGTTTGTACTGACTATGTATTTAGATCCGGGTATTATTCCGAAATATTTAAACGTAAAAAGCCTTAAACTGATCGATACCGTTTGGGCTTTGATTATACCGGAAGCACTGAGTGCGTATAACATGATCATCATGTGTACTGCATTTAGGGGGCTGGATTCCTCCCTTTACGAAGCAGCAAAGATTGATGGTTGTAATGAAATACAGACATTATTCAGAGTAGCACTCCCATTGGTTTATCCAACACTGGCAACACTGGCACTGTTTTATGCAGTGGGCAGATGGAACCGTTTAAGCGATGTTCTTTACTATGTAAACTCTTCCAAGCTGTATACCGTACAGATGGTATTAAAACAGCTGATCGAAGCAGTAAAGCTGACTCAGGAGGAAGGTATCCAGTCTCAGCTTGTAGCAGATAACATTAAATCAGCAAGTATTGTAATTTCCATGACACCAATGGTTATTGCATATCCATTTATTCAGAAATATTTTACAAAGGGCATTATGCTTGGTGCCGTTAAGGGTTGATTATTTTTAATTAAATAATATAAACGATTATGAAAGGGAGGTTTTATAATGAAAAAAGCAAACTTATTAAAGAGCTGTGTGGCTGTTTTAGCTGCAGCATCTCTGGTAACCGGATGTGGTTCCGGCGCAGCAAAAGATGCAACAACAGCAACCACCGCAGCAGCTGGCGGTACAGAAACAAAGGCAGCAGAGGCTTCCTCTTCCGCTGACAAGGGGGAAGAAGTAACCATTAAAGTTATGATCTGGGACAGAGGTGATGCAGCTCCCGGTACAACTGTAGAGAATAATACCCAGACAGAATGGGTAAAGAAACAGGTTAAAGAAAAGTACAATATTAACGTGGAATACGTTTCAGTACCAAGATCTTCTTCTGATGAAAAAGTGAATATCATGATGTCTGGCGGAAGTGCTCCTGATATCGTATTTACCTATAATCAGGGTCTCTTCAACAGCTTTGCCCAGGCTGGCGGTCTTACAGACTTAACTGAGGCTTATGAAAAGAACGGTGCAGATATTAAGAAATTCGTTGCAGATGCTCAGAACATGGGACAGATTGATGGAAAGCAGTTTGCTATCATGAAACAGAGAGGTGTTGAATCTCCTCGTCATACAGCTTATATCCGTCAGGACTGGCTGGATAAACTTGGAATGCAGATGCCAAAAACCAAAGAAGAACTTGCTGCTTATTTACAGGCAGTAAAAGACAAAAACCCTGGCGGCGTAGATAATGTAATTCCATGGGCAATGAGCGGACGTAATGATACTGAAAAAGGTTATATCAACTACCTTGGTTCTTATGTTAACCTTGCAGGCGATAAGGATGCTTATGTATATAGTGAAGCTTATATGGCTGTAGCTCCCGGCGCGATTGATGGTATTAAAAAATTAAATGAACTTTATAACAAAGGACTTATTAACAAAGATTTTGCAACTGATACAAATGAAGATCTTTACAAAGCTCAGGTAACAGCTGGTAATGTAGGTTTCTTCCTTGACGATACAGAAAGTCCATGGAACTATATCACTGTATTAAATCAGAGCGCAGGCGGCAGAACTTTCGTTCCTGTACAGTGCTTTGAACTGGCTGACGGTTCTTACCGTACACCATTTGAGCCAAGATACGGTATGTTTGTAATGGTACCAAAGAGCAGCGAGAAGAAGGCAGATGCCTGCATGAAATATTTAAACTGGATGGCAGATCCGGCAGTTGCTGAGAATATCGTATTTACTGCAGAACACAAAAGAGATGAAACCGGAGTTCCGATTAAGTTATCCAGTGAAGAGCTTTCTTCTAAGGGATATCCAGGAACCTGTGATGACTTAAATATCGTTAACCTGGCTATGGACTGGACTACAAAGAAAGATTCAATTGTATCTAAATGGGTTAAAGATCAGTCTGTTGAGTGGGAAACCCCTGACTGGTTCTCTAATTTCTATGATGTTCGTTCCGAAGGAAAGTTCCGTTTCCCTGTATATGCTAACGTTTCACAGGCAGAAGCTGATTACGGAAAGAATGTTGAGAACTTAATGGTAGGATATGTTTACAAGCTGATCAGCTGTACACCAGACCAGTTCGATAGTCTGCAGAAGACAGAATATGACAACCTTGTAAATGCAGGGCTGCAGAAGATTCTTGACGCAAGAGCAGAATATTTTGACACAATAAAGTAATTCCTTAACGGGGCAGCAGGCTATAAGAAGCTCGTTACAGCTCTTTTTCATCGAAATAAGGATGATGCCGGGAAGCTGTAACGGGCTTTTTCTGCCCATCTGATCGTTAAAATATTGTCGGAATGCTGTTTCCGCCTCCATCTTTACGGAATTCAGAGGGCGACTGGCTGCAATACTTTTGAAAAATTCGGTTAAATTGTGAAAAGCTTGTAAATCCGCATTCTTCCGCCAGTTCAGAAATCTTCTTTTTCGTGTTTAACAGCAGGTATTGCACGTTTCGAATCCGTGTCATCTGAATGTATTGGGTCAGGGTGTAACCAGTCACATCTTTAAACTGATGAGACAGATAGTAAGGACTGATATAAAATTCCCTGGAAAGGGAGTCCAGTGTTAATTCCTCTGAGTAATGATTATGAATGAAGTTGGCTATAGTGTATATTTTTTGAGAAGCTTCATCTTTTAACGGTTCATTGGAATAGGTGTTAAAAGGTGCCAGCTGCCGTAATGTATAGAGAAATTCCACAAACATTCCGTGGACAATGAGTGATTTAAGTTCCGGTTCTTCGTCCTGAAAGGAGTAGCGGTAAATCCGGTTAAGTTTTTCATTAACCAGCTGCTGCTGTTTGGAAGGAAAACGGAAAATCGGCAGCGGTGAGTAAAAAGGTTCAAAAAGCTTCTGATAGGTTTCAGGCATTCCCCAAAGTGAAGGGGGATACAAAAAACCGATGATCAGCCGTTTGCTGGGGGCGCCTTTCTGATATTCGGAGCGGTGCAGCACCGAAGGTCGAAGAAGTACGATATCGCCGGATCGTATGGAATAGGGGATACCTTCTACCAGATGGTATGCCTGAGGACTGATCAGTATCATCAGTTCATAAAAGGAATGAAAATGCTGAAACGGCATGTTGATATCAAAGGATCGTTCATCATAATCAAAGTAATAATAAAGAGAGTGCTGGATATCGTTAATGGTGATATTATGTTTTTTCTTATAAAGCAAAGTATCATCAGTATTTGTCATAGGAACCACCTTTATACTTTCTATGTAATAGTCATGTATCGGATATTCATTATAGCAGAATGATGACAAAATGTGCAATACATTGGCAAATAAAAAAGAAAAATATTGTAGACATTGCAATGTGCCCCAACTATTTTGTTGGCTGGCAGCAGAAAGGAAGTGGCAAAAGAATGGAAAATTTAAAAGAAAAAATAGATCTGCTTGTATCCAGCTTTGAAAAGATTCTGTATGATGAAGATGATATCTTTTTAAAAAACATGCAGACAAATAATCTGGCTGGAGACAATCCGGAACGGTACCGCTATTGGGAATGGACACAGGGAGTAGGCTTATTCGGTTTATGGAAGATCTATGAAGAAACCGGTGAAGAAGTAATTATAGAGAAACTGAATAAGTATTATGAAAGACAGCTTACCATTGGTTTGCCTGCCCGTAATATTAACACAACAGCTCCTCTTCTGGCTTTAACCTATCTGGTTGAGAAAGACGGAAATGAGACTTATATGGAAATCTGCCGGGACTGGGCGCAGTGGCTTGTGGATGAACTTCCCAAAACAGAAGAAGGCGGATTTCAGCACCTGACATCTGATACTTTAAATGAGCAGGAACTTTGGGATGACACCCTCTTTATGTCCGTTTTATTCCTTGCCCGTATGGGTGTGATTCTTAAGAAACAGGAGTGGATTGATGAGGCTGAATATCAGTTCCTCATCCATGTGAAATATCTGGCTGACAAAAAGACCGGTCTCTGGTACCATGGCTGGACGTTCCATGGCTGCCATAATTTCGCCTGTGCATTCTGGGGAAGAGGCAACAGCTGGATCACAATGGCGATTCCGGAACTGTTCGGCATCATTCCATGCAGCGGTGCAGTCAAACACTATTTAACAGTAGCATTAAAAAATCAGATTGATGCATTGGTTTCTTACCAGAACGAAAACGGCATGTGGCATACAGTCATTGATGACAATACCTCTTACGTTGAGGCCAGTGCAACCTGTGGTTTTGGTTATGGAATATTAAAAGCGGTTCATTTAGGACTTGTAGATGCCTCTTTTGAGGCAAGTGCCAGAAAGGCTCTTCTGCCCGTTCTTCAGTGTATTGATACGGAAGGTGTGTTGCATCAGGTATCCTATGGAACACCTATGGGAAGAGAAAGTGTAAAGTTCTATAAAGATATTGAACTTCGCCCAATGCCATACGGACAGGCAATGGCTATGCTGTTCCTGTTAGAAGCATCAAAATAATAAAAGACAAAGGGCGGACCCATTTTACGGCAATCCGCTCTTTTACTATGGAGGAAAAAATGAGCACAGACTTAGAATTACTGGCAGCCTATAAACCAGTCATCATGCAGGATAAAAAAGAGCCTTTTGTAATTACAGCCATGGGATGTACTATTTTCCGGGAAACAAAGAAAAGCGATTCGTTTCCAAAACGTGAGATTGTGATTAATAAAGAAGAAGTGGATTTTGCAATCGAATATGCCATCTGGTATGATTTTGATATCCAGCATTTATATGAGCTGGAACATGTCTGGGTCTATGTTGACGATGATGGCAGAGTAAAAAAAGTGGAAGCCAGCTTTCATGGCAAGTTTTTAAATATGGTAGACTTAGAAAATGGTGAGCCGATCCTGGAGGACGATACCCATCCAGTGGTTTATGCCCAGCCTGGCAAACACGCGCTGGTGCCTGATCCCAGAGTGATCAGAATGATACCGGCCTGGTTAGAAAGCTGCCAGGAGATGGCTGGGGTAGACGGTGTCCTGGTTCAGGATATGTTTGAGGATCAGATTCATACCGATAATGATCTGCAGAAAATGACAGAGATATATATTAAGGAAGTATTTGGGTTTAAGCCTTCTATGGAATTTGTGCCATTTATCCTGGAAAATGAGAAGCTGATGTCCTGGGAAGAATTGAAGAATTCCATTCCTGACCGTGTTAATAAGCAGATTGCAGTGATTAAAGATTACTTTCAAAAATAATGAATGAGGGTGCAGGAATGCACCCTCATTTTACCCTAATAGGCGGCTGGGACCGCACGAAGTGATATCGTATGCTTAAAGCAGGTAAAGTCCGTAAAATAGACTGTATAACACTCCTGTGAACGTCCCTGGCTTCCGAACTTGCCTGCTACATAGTTATGTGCACCAAAGCCAGGTCCGGCTGTAATGGCGTATTTACCCTTGGAGGCAGTAACGGTTCCTTCTCTGGCAACAATTCCACCACCTGCATTCCCTTCGGAAATGAAATAAGGGGATTCCACCCGGCATCCTGCATCAAATGCAAGTTCTACCCGCAGCGGAGCCCGGTCAATTCCAGCAGTTTCTATGGTGATGTCAACCCCATCCGCTACCTCTGTAACAATCAGAACAAAATTCATATCTGGCCCATGCAATTTTTCTCTCTTTGAATGATCCATCTTCCACCAGTCCGCAGTGTCCTGAGGCTCCTGAAAGGGAAGGTAGTACCAGCCTGCCATTTTCTGATTCAGTACAAATCCCTCTTCTCCTGGAAGCTGTACCAGGTTTTCCGGAATAAAGTATCTGTGCTCACAGAAGCTTGCACCGATTTTCATGCTGACGCATAAATCCCCATGTACAAAATAGAGGAAGGAGGGGCTGCTTTTTAAGATGGAACAGGAATAAGCTTCTCTGCGAAGCCGTACAATACCGGAATCAGTATAGTGATGGCAGTAGTTAGTCAGAATCTTACTTTCCTCATATTCAAATTCGCCCAGTTCTGGAAGAAGCATGAAGTGAATCAGCCAGTCCAAAGGTCCGATTCCTTTTGCCACAGCCTGATCCATAATAAAGCAGGCAGCCTGCAAAAAGGTCTCGTTGTGGAATTTAATTCCCATATATAAATATTCCAGATAATATCCGGTTGGAAAAACCCTTGTGCCACGATCCTGTCTTGTGGAGTTATTGGTAAAGATACTTCCGTCCGGCTCCATATAGTGAAGCATCATGGTTAAGTTTCTTTTAACAGGCTCATACCAGGAATCGTCACCGGTTGCAATTGCCAGCATGATCATAGCGTTATTATTAACCAGGTTATATCCTCCTGCTGACCGTTCTGCGTATTCTCCGTCCTCATTACAGTCGCATCCTTCGATTAAGAATTTCTCTGCCCCTTTCTTCATGGATTCATCAGAAGTGAGGCGATAGAGCATCATTAAAGTGGAAGCAATGGCCCAACGGTGATTGGGTGTGTGGAATCCCCCGTTTATCATGGCCTTTCCGCCTCTGATCAGAATGGATTCCATAACAGGCATGAGAGTAGAAAGCATGGTCCTTTCCATAGAAGGGCAGTCTTCGTTCCCTGACAGCCGGTTCAAATAAATATAAGCGGGAAGAAGTCCGTCAATGCAAAATGCCGTATCTGCACCAGAATAAAAATTACAGTTTATAAGGTCAAAAAATCCGTTTTCCCGCTGACCGTTTGCAATATAGGAGAGAGCTATGGATATTCTGTTGTAGATATCTTCATTGCCGTAAAAACGGCTTTTACTATTAAATAAGCAGGCAGTCATTGTTGTCACCTGAAAGATGGCAAGTTTTGGTTCTACCAGCCCGTCACGATCACGAAAACCACCATAGAATTCTGAGGTCTCATCCATGACCTGCTGATTCATTATTTCTTCTGTTTTCCGGTCGCTGTATAAAATGATTTTTTCGTAATGTTTTTTCATAAAAGCTCCATTCTCCGCAGTCTGCGGCTTAAGTCTTTGCCGTTTTTATTGTATCACGGGAGTCAGAGCGGGACAATGCAGATGTTGCCAATTTGTTTTTTAAAGTTCGTAAAAATTGCGGTTCTTATTTAGAGAGAGAGGGCTGGGAGTAATTTCTTATTGGTTTGATGGGCAGACATGATAAAAAAATGGAGCACCGCAGGATTGGGGAAATACGGTACTCCTAAGAAGAGTTACATAAAGTATAACGCAAGAAAACGGTTAAGTAAAGATAAATATGTAATTTTTTTTATTAATTAGTGAAAACTTTAGAAAAACAATGGGTATTTGAGATTATATAAGTATGAACAACCGTGTTATTATGCAGTTGAAAATTAATTTCATATTGAACAGGTTGCTGCATAGATTATACCATATGCTCCATCTGAGATTGCAGGAGGTGCGAATGGAAAAAATTCTGGACAATCGATATTATGATTTGATTATTAGCAATGCACTGGTCACTTCGTATAATACCGGTGATAACATTACCATGATGAACGATTTGTTTTCTCTGCTTCATATTCCAAAGGACCGTATGGAGCCTTGTGATCTTGGAGTAAATGCCTATCACAGCTTTCCAGAGTTATATACACTGGAATCGGTTGTCAGCATGGAAAATACCGGTGAAGAATCAAGACAGATCGCTGCTACCCGGGGCCTGTTCGGCAGAGGCGTCATAGTGGGAATTGTTGATACAGGGATTGACTACCGTCATCCAACCTTTATGAATAATGACAGAACCAGCCGTATTCTTTCTATATGGGATCAGACAGTGGACGGTACACCCCCCTCAGGCTTTAACTTTGGATCGGAATACACAAAGGATCTGATTAATTTTGCTCTTCTTTCCCAATATCCCTATAATATTGTTCCGACCAATGATCCCTATCGGCATGGGACTGCAATTGCAAGCGTTATCGCAGGACGCTCCAACGATAAGGAAGGATTCAGCGGAGTAGTACCCCAGGCTGATTTAGTGGTGGTAAAGTTAAAGGAGGCAAAAGAAAATTTAAAAAGGCTGTTTTGCGTTCCAACAGATGCCCTGTGCTATCAGGAATCAGATATTATATTAGGAATAAGGTATTTACTAAACGTCTCAAACAAGTTAAACCGCCCCCTGGTAATCTGTCTGACGCTGGGAACCAATCAGGGCGGACATGACGGACGCGGCGCTTTAAGCACCTATTTAGACAATCTGATGCTGCTGCCTAAAATAAGTATCATTACCTCGGCAGGTAATGAAGGAAACAGCGGCAGGCACTATTATGGGGATGTCACAGAAGAACCATTTTCTGACAGTTTCCAGTTAAACTCAGGAGGAATAGACAACGAATATAATATAGAAATCTGGCCCTATATTCCTTCCAGACTTTCCATACAGCTGACAGCACCCACCTGGGAAAGCTCTCAGGTTATTAAGCCTGCATTAGGACAGTGCCACAAGCTGAGTTTTCAATCGATTAAAACCAATGTATGGATAAATAATGTTTTATTTGAATCTGAGACTGGGAATCAGCTCATCCTGCTACGATTCCGGAATATGGAACCGGGTATCTGGTATATCAGGCTGGATAATAAAGATGCGATACCGTTTTCATTTCATTGCTGGCTCCCATCTGGAAATTTGATTTCAAATGAGACTTATTTTGTAAATTCTGATCCCAATACAACCATTACCATGCAGGGAGATACTGCAAATCTTCTGACAGTTGCGGCCTATAACCAAAATAACGGATCCATTCTTGCACAGTCCAGCAGAGGATATACAAGGCTGGGAGGGATAAAACCGGATGTGGCGGCACCTGGGTACAATATTCCATGTGCTATACCGGATTTTCAGTATGGAACAGCCACTGGAACCGGAGTGGCTGCGGCATATGCGGCCGGGATAGCTGCCAAGATCATAGAATGGGCATATATCAAAGGAAATTACACCGCAATTACAGGAAATCAGATTAGCCGCCTGATGATGAGAGCGGCAGAGCGGGACCCTGATGCAATCTATCCCAATAATATCTGGGGGTATGGAAAGATCAATGCAGAAAATATTTTTGATGAATTAGAAGACTTTTAAATACTGCCTCCTGACTGGTGAAAAGTACTTTCTGGTCAGGAGGCTTGTTGTAACCTTTGCAGGAAATCATGCATCCAATAAAAAGGGGAGAGTTTGTCTTTCCCGAAACAGGAAAGGAGGAGATCTGTTATGATGGAGGAGATTCTTCGATATGTGAAACCGGAATTGATTGTGGTGGCTTTGGTTTTGTATCTTCTGGGACAGGGTATTAAACAGAGCCAGACGATTAAGGATAAGTATATCCCGCTTATTAATGGAGCGGCAGGTATCATTCTATGTGGAATTTATATTTTTGCAGTCAGTGAAACAGATACCCTGCAGAAGGCAGCTATGGCTGTGTTCAGTGCAATGACACAAGGCATACTGGTTGCCGGGCTCAGTACGTATATTAACCAGCTGATAAAACAGTGGGGAAAGCCTGATTAAACAGGCTGCATATCCTGGTTTGATTTGGCGGGTTATCGGTAACCCCGCCCGCCTACTTCCCGTCGCCTAATTCTTTTCTGACTCTGGGGTTAATGCCCCTGCGTTTCATCTCACCTAAGATGTTTTCAAATTCGTCTGGTGGGGCAGCAGGAGTCTTTATATCTCTGCTTGCTGCTTCCAACCGGTCGAATTCTTTTGCCAGCCTTATTTCGATTTCTTTCCTTTGGCGTTTCAAGCGATCACCTCCCAGAAAATTATATAACGTTGTATAATTTTCTGCTATCGGCGAGAAGTGGTGAATGAAATGGAAGAGAGGGAAAAGTAAAACACCGGACTACCTTGTATGAACAAGGGACTCCGGTGTTTCCATCAATTCATTATACATGCGGGTAACAGGACTTGAACCTGCACGGTCTCCCACCAGAACCTAAATCTGGCGCGTCTGCCAATTCCGCCATACCCGCTGATAGCAAACAGATCATAATAAAATGAGACACCGGGGATTCGAACCCCGGACAACTTGATTAAAAGTCAAGTGCTCTACCACCTGAGCTAGTATCCCATACTGGGCTAGTTGGATTTGAACCAACGAATGCAGGAGTCAAAGTCCTGTGCCTTACCGCTTGGCGATAGCCCAATAACATCTCCTGATAAAAAAAAATTCCCTTTAAGGGAAAGGTGAGTACAGGGATTCGAACCCTGGGCCTCCAGAGCCACAATCTGGCGCGATAACCAACTTCGCCATACCCACCATAAAAAGCTTCACACTGCTGGTTGACAGTGTGAAACGAGCCTGAAGGGATTTGAACCCCCGACCCACGGCTTAGAAGGCCGTTGCTCTATCCAACTGAGCTACAGACTCAAGAGCGGGTGATGGGAATCGAACCCACGTATCTAGCTTGGAAGGCTAGTGTTCTACCATTGAACTACACCCGCAAAGGCTTTTTTGAGAAATAAATGACTTGATCTCAAGTCGGGGTGACAGGATTCGAACCTGCGACTTCCTGGTCCCAAACCAGGCGCTCTAGCCAAGCTGAGCCACACCCCGAAGGTTTTTTGCGTCTTTGTTTTTTTCTTGTTTTCCGCAACGCAAGAGTTATTATATATGATGGATATAGATTTGTCAACAATATTTTCAAAAAAAAATAAAAATCGAAAAAAGCTGATATTTGCGGGATTTCGTAAGGGGAGAAAAGCAGATAGAATAGCCTTAAAATGGGAGGAACCGGCAGGTACATAAATGTTCCTGCCGGTTTGAGTATGAAAAATAAAAAGTCAATGTTAAAAGGGTGGGGTTCCTTTACAAATATCAGTATACCCTGGAATTATGACATAAGTTTGACCAGTCGATAAAGATTTCATAAAAAAACTAAAAGAATTCTAAGTAATGTTTGAAAAAATAGAAAGTATTCCCATATAAAGAGGATTTGCTGACTTGAAAAAGTAATTTCTGTGTAATGCTTCTTATGATATAATTGTTACAGACAGTAAAAAAGGAAAAACGAAAGAGAAAGGAGTACTTATGAAATACTGGGATATTTTTGAGAGTGAACTGGGTCCTATTCAGGTAATATGTGATGAGGATTGGGTATTAGGTGTGGAATTTGGGAGTGAAGCTCCAAAAGAGGGGCTAAAAAAGTCCACAGACCTGATTAAGGAGGCGGTTCGTCAGCTGAACGAGTATTTAATAGGAGAAAGAACAGAATTTGATCTTCCGTTAAAGCCTGAGGGAACCGCATTTCAAAAAAAGGTATGGGAGGCACTTTGCACCATTCCTTACGGACAGACAAGAAGTTATAAAGAGATTGCCGTGCAGATTGGTAATGAAAAGGCCTGCCGTGCAGTGGGAATGGCAAATAACCGCAACCCCATTTCCATAATCATCCCCTGTCACCGTGTAATTGGTGCAGACAAAAGCCTTGTGGGATATGGGGGAGGACTGAATATTAAAGTGAAATTACTAAATCTGGAGAGTCCTGGTGTCATCTGGGAAAATTATTAAGATTTCATTGTGATTCTTTCGGTTCGTTTAAAATGCTATACTTTCAGGACTGTTCATGTTATAATCCTCCACGTCACCAGAAAAGAATTTTATGATGAGGAGTGATTCTATGAGAAAAAATAAGATCTTAGCAGGGATTTTGATTGCGATGACAGTGATGATGACAGCGACAGCCTGCGGAAAGAATAATACTAAAGCGGAATCGACGCAGGAAACCAAGCAGCAGACACAGGCAGAAGCATCCACTGAGGCAACCACAGCGGTGAACGCAGAAGTGGCTTCTTCTGGGCAGGAAACATCAGAAGCTGAGGATACATCGGAAGAAGAGGAAACAAAAGAAACACAGCCGATTACAGCCAATGATGCAGGAGATATTAAAGAAGGCTTATTTACTTCCAAATCAGGCAAATATCAGATTATGCCGCCAAAAGGCTGGTCACTGGACGAGGACGGAGACGAGAGCGTGGTAGCGATTTCTTCACCTAACGGCGAAGATTACCTGGAAGTTACTTATGTACAGGGTGATGATGCAGATGGAGCCAGAGAAGTTTATCCGGCTACCATGGATGAGTATAAGAAGTTAATCAGCCGTGGTGAGGATATGGAATTTGTCCGTTACGATGTTAAAAACGGCAGTGACGGCAGCCAGACATTCCGTTATGCACTCCGGTATAAGACACCTCAGGATGGAGTTCGTTATTACGCTATCTCCGGTTCTTATAACGCAGCTACTAAAACCTATATCAGCGCAGCAGGAACCATTGGTTCAACTGACAGCGGTGTAGAAGGACAGATTGAAGCTGCTCTGGATTCTCTTAAACTGAAATAAAAATAACAATCATTGAATGAATGAATGAAAGCAGGGGCAGTAACCAGTTCAACATGGTTATTGCCCCTGCTTTTATAAGTGGATCTTTATTCCGTTTAACAGCTGAACATCCTCTTCCTGATGTGTACTGATTAAAACCAGCTTTCCTGCCGATTGCTCTTTTATATAGGTCATGACCTGTTGTTTTGTCTCTTCATCAAGGCCCGTAAACGGTTCATCCATGATTACCATATCAAAAGGTACCGTTAGAGCGCGTATTATGGCCACACGGCGCTTCATTCCACCACTTAAGGTTGATGCCGGACGGTCCAGAGATTCGTCAGGCAACAGACGTTTAAGGGCTTCCCTGGCCTTCCTTTTATTATTCCCCGAAGAGGAAGGCATTACCATGGTTACATTCTCTACCGGAGTGAACGCTTCGCAGAGCCGGTTTTCCTGAAATACGGCTGAAATTCTTTCTTTGTTAAGACCGTTTACCTCTCCGGAATCCGCTGAAACAAGACCCAGCAGTATATGAAACAATGTGGTTTTCCCTGATCCGGATGGTCCCATGAGGCAGTAAACATTACCCGATACGAGATGAAGATTTACATGGTCTAGTACGGAATGTCCGTCAAAGGACTTGCAAAGCTTTCTGATTACAAGTTCCATATTCATCCTACCTCTTTCTTATTTTGTCTGATTCCGGGAGATGCCAGGCTTAAAAGCCATAGGAAGAAGGATTCAAAAAGCGCACTGAGCAGAATGATCACCAGTGTCCATGCAAATAAATCAGCAGTACTTAAATAAATCTTGGAAAGATATAGCTTTTCACCAATTGAATGGAGAGGAACGCCGATTACCTCTGCGGCAATTCCTGATTTCCAGCTCATACCAAGCGCCACCCGGCAGCCGCTTGCCAGATAGGGAAGCAGCGCCGGACGGTAGAGATAAAAAAATCTTTTTGCTTCTGACATCTGGAAAACATCGGCCATTTGAAGCAGTTGCTGATCCGTACTTTTGATTCCTGCCATGGTCTGTATATAGATTATGGGAAATACAACAAGAAACCCGATAATCACCGAGAGATTTTCAGATCCTGCCCAGATTAACGCCAGTATAACAAAGGAGGCGACGGGAACGGACTTCATCAGTGCCATAAGCGGCGACAGAAAATCTCCAATGAGGGGGTATCGGCAGGCAGCTCCGCCGGCTAAAATCCCGGCTGCAAAAGCAGAAAGAAATCCAAGGCTGATTTTTCCAAAAGAAAAACCGATCGTTTTCCAAAAGTCTGCCAGACGGATCTGATTGATTAATGCCAATATGACGTCCAAAGGACCAACCAGTATTATGCTGTTGTGGACTGCCGTACTGGCAGCCTGCCATATCAAAAGCCAGAACAGGATAATTCCGGCTTTTTTAAAGCGGAGAATGCCTGCATTCATATTGGGATCTCCTTTAGGTGGTTACTGATGAATATAGTAGAAGTCATCACCAGGCAGTGCGCCTCCGACTGTCTGAGGTTCCATTTCATAAAGAACATTTAAATATCCGCTTAAAAGGGATTTCATTTTTTCACTGTCTACATAGGTAATGCTGCAGAAAGGAATTGCTTTTTCTGCAACAGGTGCTTTTTCAATAATTCCAGCGGCAGCCACTAATGCAGCAGCCTCGCTTACATTATTATTGGCAAATTCTGCAGATTCCTTGTGATCTGCAAGAAATTGATCAATGGCTTCCTTATGATCCTTTAAAACATCATTTCTGCAGACGGTAACGCCAGTTACCAGACTTCCGCTGCCTTCTTTTGCAGCTGCATCCCACTCTTTGTTTAAATCAAGCACCATTTTCAGCTGATCGTTCTGAGCCATGGCTGCTGTCACAAATGGCTGTGGAAGAAGACCTACTGCATCCGGTTTTTCTTTTAATACAGCGGCTACTTCCGCTGCTTCTGACTTATATTCCAGTTTTACATCATCAGCAGTCAGCCCGTTTGCCTTCAGAACGTAATTTAAGGCATAATCAGGAGTAGTTCCTTTTCCTGTTAAATAAACAGTTTTCCCCTTTAAATCAGCTGTGGTGTGAATGGAATCATTCGAAGACACCGCATAAAGAACGCCCATGGTATTGATGTCAAGAACGGTTACATTTTGTTTGGTTTTGGTGTAAAGGATGGATGACATATTGGCAGGGATCAGGGCGACATCCAGTTCTCCGCTCACAATTTTACCAAGAAGCTCATCGGCTGCAGTCACCATGGTAAATTCATAGGAATTCCCGGTTTCTCCTTTTTTAGCCTTGTCCATCAGCTTTACCAGTCCCATGGAAGTAGGACCTTTTAAAGAACCGATCTTTAAGGTGTAGGAGTCTTTTGAACCCTCTGCTTTGGTGCTTTCTGGTGCTTTGGTGGTTTCTGGTGCCGCTGTAGTCTGGGCCGCAGATGTGCTTTCCGGTGCGGGAGCGGAAGCCTGTGGACTGCTTTTAGCACAGCCGGTTAATACAACGGCTGTCATAGCAAGTGCTGCAAGTGCTGATAAAACTTTTTTCATAATAATCCTCACTTTCTGTCCGTACCATTTTATATTGGTTTTATGCAAACGGATGAAAAAAAACCACGCCGACAGGCATGGGATTTCCGGTTTGACGTATTCTCCTCGCCTTCTCCGTCAGGTATTCCTTTCGGGTTAGTACGAACAGGTAAAGTATACCATTTTTCAGTCTTGTTTGTCAAAATATTATGCAGAATCTTATGGAAATGTGTTATACTTGTAACACCTGAAGAGCGTGACTCTGTCAGGATTGTGAAAGGAGAAAAAACAATATGAATGATGTATATGAGAAGCTTTTAAGCTGTTTAAAAAGTGTGCGGGAGAAAACTGATTTTGTTCCCGAGGTTGCCCTTATTCTTGGTTCCGGACTTGGGGAATATGCGGAGGAGATTGAAGTAGCTGCCACCATAGATTATAAAGACATTGAGGGATTTCCGGTTTCAACCGTAGCCGGTCATAAAGGAAGATTCATTTTTGGTTATGTAAATAAAGTTCCAGTAGTCATTATGCAGGGGCGGGTTCATTTTTATGAAGGATATCCTATGACGGATGTAGTTCTCCCAACGAGACTTATGGGACTTATGGGTGCAAAGACTTTATTTTTGACCAATGCCTGTGGTGGGGTGAACAAGGAATTCAAACCGGGTGATTTTATGCTTCTTAAGGATCACATTGCCACATTTGTTCCTTCTCCGCTAATTGGAACCAACATTGGGGAGCTGGGAACCAGATTCCCGGATATGAGCGATATTTACCGCAAGGAGCTGAGAGCGGTAATTAAAGAAGCGGCAAAGGAAGAGGGAATTGAACTGCAGGAGGGAATTTATCTGCAGCTGACAGGACCCGCCTATGAATCTCCAGCAGAAGTGCAGATGTGCCGGATATTGGGAGCGGATGCAGTTGGAATGAGTACAGCCTGTGAGGCGCTTGCTGCCAACCATATGGGTATGAAGGTTTGCGGTATTTCCTGTATCACCAATATGGCATGCGGTATAATCGACCAGCCTTTAAGCCATGCAGAAGTTCAGGAGACGGCTGACCGGGTAGCACCGCTGTTTAAAAAGCTGATTACGGCATCCATTACGAAACTTGCCGGTAAATAAAGGAGGAAGGGGCCTATGGATCGTATGCTGGCGGAACGGATATTTGCTGCGTCAGGAAGAAAAAAACCATCTCTGGTATTGAAAAATGCCAGTATGGTGAATGTATTTACTTCAGAGCTGGAAGATGGTGATATCGCCATTGAGGGCGGATATATTGTGGGGATCGGTTTTTATGAGGGGGAAACAGAGGTGGATTTAAGCGGCCAGGTGGTGTGCCCCGGTTTGATTGACGGACATATCCACTTGGAGAGTTCCATGCTCTCCCCTGAAGAATTTGCGAAAACCGTAATACCTCATGGTACTTCAGCAGTCATTACGGATCCCCATGAGATTGCCAATGTGGCAGGAACAGAGGGTATCAGATTTATGATGGAGCGGTCCAGGAACCTGGATCTGGATGTGTATTTCATGCTCCCTTCCTGTGTTCCGGCAGCAAAGCTTGATGAGTCCGGAGCTGTTTTAACAGCAGATGATCTGGCCCCCTTTTATCAGGAAAAATATGTACTTGGACTTGCAGAGCTGATGGATTCCCACGGAACCGTACAGGCAGATCCGGGTATTATGAAAAAAATAGTGAGTGCCGTAAGTCATGACCGGATCATCGATGGTCACGGCCCCCTTCTTTCCGGCAGGCAGTTAAATGCTTATATCACGGCCGGTGTTGGGTCGGATCATGAGTGCTCCTCCATGGAAGAAGCAGTGGAAAAGATGAAACGGGGACAGTGGGTGATGATACGGGAAGGTACTGCGGCCAGGAACTTAAAGGCCCTCCTTCCCCTGTTTGAGGAGCCCTATTATCACCGCTGTATGCTGGTAACCGATGACAGGCACCCTGGCGAGCTATCCAGGCTTGGCCATATGGATTATATTATCAGAGAGGCGATCAGGCTGGGAGCTGATCCGGTGCGTGCCGTGATCATGGCTTCTTATCAGGCTGCCCGGTATTTCAGACTGAGTGAGACAGGAGCCATTGCACCCGGTTATCAGGCAAATCTCATTGTTGTTTCTGATCTTAAGGAGTTTACAGTCAGTAAGGTTTACCGGAAAGGAATTCTGGTGGCAGAAGATGGAAGACTGGTACAATCTCAAGAGGCTGGTACAAATTCCCACAGACAGATACCGGATAAAGTGGGTAACTCCTTCCGGTTAAAAGAGATTGTGCCAGAAGACTTTGTTATGAAGGAAGAGGGAGACACCATACGGGTTTTATGTTTAACTCCCGGAGAACTGACTACAAAAGAGAGACTTGTGCCATGGACTGAAAAGCTGAGAGCTGATCCGGATGCCCTTACTGCCTTGGATATTGTAAAGATGGCAGTATTGGAGCGGCATAAGAATACCGGACATACAGGCCTTGGTTTCCTTGGCGGATATGGACTAAAACGCGGGGCTGTGGCAACCAGTATTGCCCATGATTCCCATAATCTGATCATAGCAGGGACAAATGACCGGGATATGGCCCTTGCAGGAAATACAGTGAGGAAAAACCAGGGGGGCATTGCGGTTGTGGCGGATGGAGCAGTTCTTTCAGAGCTGGCTCTTCCCATCGGTGGACTTATGAGCCCGGAGTCCGCAATATGGGTAGACGAGCGGCTGGAAAGGCTGAAGACACATGCGCACCAGCTTGGTATCGGAACGGGAATTGACCCTTTTATGACCCTTGCATTTGCCAGTCTTCCAGTTATTCCCATGCTGCGGTTAAATACCTGTGGTCTGATTGACGTACAACGGCAGGAAGTTGTAAAAACTATATTTTTCAGTACTTTAAAAAATACATCCAATCAGTAAATAAGTATTGATATAAATATAACAATATGCGATAATGGTCGAAAAGGCAGTTCATGCAGGGGATTTATTTCGGAGGGAGAATATTCATGAGAGTAACAATATGCATAGGAAGTGCATGTCATTTAAAAGGGTCCAGAGAGATCATTGCCCAGCTTCAGAATCTGGTGAGAGAGAAGCATTTGGAAGAGCAGGTGGATTTAAATGGTTCCTTTTGCAGCGGAAATTGTGTGAATGGAGTCTGCGTAACGGTTGACGGTCAGATCTATTCATTAAAACCGGAAGATACAAAGGAGTTTTTTGATAAAGAAATTCTGGGGAGGCTTTAATCATGGGAATTATTGATTTCAAGGCGACCAAATGCAAGCACTGCTATAAATGTGTTCGTAACTGTGAAGTCAAAGCGGTCATGATTAAAGATGAACGGGCAGAAATCATGTCTGATAAGTGCATTTTATGCGGAAAATGCATGCAGGTTTGTCCTCAGTCTGCCAAAACGCTTATCAGTGATCTGGATCTTGTTAAAGGATTTCTTGACATTGGTTATAAAACTGTGATTTCACTGGCTCCATCCTATATGGGGCTGTTAAACTATAAAACGGCAGGACAGATAAACGGCGCCCTTAGAAAGCTGGGATTTGCCGATGTGCGGGAAACCTCAGAGGGGGCGGCAGTTGTAACTGCTGAGTATACCAGACTTTTAAAGGAAGGCAGTATGGAGAATATAATCACAACCTGCTGTCCCAGTGTTAATGATTTAATTGAAATATATTACCCCGCACTGATCCCTTATCTGGCGCCGGTAGTATCGCCTATGGTAGCCCATGGCAAGATGTTAAAGGAAGAATTTGGAAGGGATACCAAAGTGGTCTTTCTGGGGCCCTGTATTGCCAAGAAAAAAGAAGCTGAGGATTTAAGGCACGGGGATTATATTGATGCTGTCTTAAATTTCAATGATATAGAACGGTGGCTTGCACAGGAAGAGATTACCATAGAAGATTGCGAGGATATCCCATTTGCTCATATGAACCCAAGAGTGAACCGTCTCTATCCGGTTACCAATGGAATCGTTAGCTCTGTGCTGGCAACCGAGGCCGAACGGGATGGATACCGGAAGTTCTATGTCCATGGCTGCCGCAACTGTATTGACCTTTGTGAAAGCATGCTCCGGGGTGAGATTACGGGGTGCTTCATTGAGATGAATATGTGCTCAGGCGGCTGTATCAAGGGGCCTGCTGCAGATCATGAGCATGTATCCAGATTCAGGATAAAGCTGGATATGGAAGATACCATTGAAAAAGACGGGGTTCCCGATGAAGAAATTCAGGAGATCTTCGATTCCCTTACCTTTGGAAAGCGTTTCTTAAACCGTGCTCCCAGGGATATTGTTCCTACGGAAGCCCAGATTCAGGAGATTTTGAAGAAGACAGGAAAGACAAGACCGGAAGATGAACTAAACTGCGGAGCATGCGGTTATTCCACATGCAGAGAGAAGGCCGTAGCTGTTATTCAGAAAAAAGCGGAATTAAATATGTGCATCCCGTTTATGCATGAAAAGGCGGAATCTTTATCCAATCTTGTTATGGAGACGTCTCCCAACATTGTGCTCATTGTTGATAAGGAGATGAAGATTCTGGAGTATTCTGCAGTTGGTGAGAAGTATTTTGGCAAGACCAGACAGGAAGCTTTAACCATGTATCTGTATGAACTGATTGATACCACTGATTTTCAGTGGGTGTATGATACCCATCAGAAAATTCATGGCAAAAAGGTCACATATGGAGAATATAGAATTTCTACTCTTCAGAACATTGTTTATGTAAACAAGGAAGATGTGGTGCTGGCCACGTTTATCGATATTACAAAGGAAGAAGAACAGGCCAGACAGGAGTACGAAAAGAAGTTAGAGACCATCGATCTGGCTCAAAAGGTTATTCATAAGCAGATGATGGTGGCCCAGGAGATCGCAGGGCTTCTGGGAGAGACTACGGCTGAAACGAAAACCACACTGACCAAGCTGTGCAAGTCTCTGTTAGATGAGGGCAGCGAAAGCGAGGTTAAATAATGGGAGTTACCGTTGACGTTGCTTATAAAAGCTTAAATAAATTCAGTGAAGTACTTTGCGGGGATAAGGTGGAGCTCCTCCATACGGAGGACTCCAACATTATGATTCTTGCCGACGGTATGGGAAGCGGAGTAAAGGCAAACATACTTGCAACCATGACCTCTAAGATACTGGGCACCATGTTTTTAAACGGAGCGACCCTGGAAGAGTGTGTGGAGACCATTGTAGAGACCCTTCCTGTCTGTCAGGTGAGACAGATTGCATATTCCACCTTCAGTATTCTTCAGGTATTCCACAATGGAGATGCCTATCTGGTGGAGTTTGATAACCCGGGCTGTATCTTTATCAGGGATGGGAGTCTGGTTCCCATTCCACACAGTATGAGGGTGATACGGGATAAGAAAATTAATGAATACCGGTTCCGGGTAAAAAAAGGAGATGCTTTGATTCTTCTTAGTGACGGAACCATTCATGCAGGTGTGGGGCAGCTTTTAAATTTTGGCTGGCTCTGGGAAGATGTGGCTGCTTATGCGGTAAAACAGTACCGTTTGACTATATCGGCTGTTCGTCTGGCCAATGCGTTATGCAGAGCGTGTGATGAACTTTACCAGTACCGGCCCGGAGATGATACAACCGTTGCTGTTATGCGGATAATCGACAGCAAACCGGTTCATTTAATGACAGGCCCGCCTAAAGACCCGGAAGATGATGTTTGTATGGTAACGGATTTCTTATCCGGAGATGATACCACCAAGAGGATTGTCTGCGGAGGAACCAGTGCCAATATTGTTTCCAGGACCATGGATAAGAAACTGACGGTATCCCTTGAGTATAACGATCCGGATTTACCGCCTGTGGCTTACATCGACGGCATTGAACTGGTCACAGAAGGGGTACTGACTTTAAACCGGGTTTTAAAACTCTTAAAGCGGTATGTGAAAAATGAATCAGTAACGGAGGAATTTTTCCTGGAACTGGATAAACCGAATGGCGCATCCATGGTAGCAAAGATGATTATTGAGGACTGTACGGAATTAAAGCTGTATGTGGGGAAAGCAATAAACAGCGCTTACCAGAATCCGGGGCTTCCCTTTGATTTGGGAATCCGGCAAAATCTTGTAGAGCAGCTGAAACATGCGGTGGAAGAGATGGGGAAGACGGTTACAGTTACTTATTATTAATAGAGAATATTCACACAGCCACGTTATGTGGAAGCTTCAAGGAGGAACGATATGGTAACGAATGATGCAACATTACTTCGCATCAAGCATCAGGTTTTAAATGAAGTAGCGAAGCTTGCCTGGGAAGGTACATTGGAACAGAAAAGGGATGAGATTCCCTATCATATGATTCAGGGACCAAAGGCACAGTTTCGGTGCTGTATTTACAGGGAGAGGGAGATTATCAGAGAGAGAGTCAGGCTGGCAGAGGGGTTCTGTCCCAGTGGCAGAGACACCAAAAATGTAGTGCAGGTAATTAATTCTGCCTGTGAGGGATGCCCCATTGCCAGATATGTAGTAACAGATAACTGCCAGCTCTGTATGGGTAAGGCCTGCCAGAATTCCTGTAATTTCGGAGCCATTTCCATGAGTCATGACCGTGCCCATATCGATCCTGATAAGTGTAAGGAATGCGGAAAATGTTCTCAGGCATGTCCTTATAATGCAATTGCAGATTTAACTCGCCCCTGTAAAAGAAGTTGTCCGGTAGATGCAATTACCATGGATGATAACGGAATCGTTGTAATCGATGAAAGCAAATGCATTCAGTGCGGAGCGTGCATTCACAGCTGCCCATTTGGCGCAATTGGATCAAAAACCTTCATGGTAGACGTAATTAATCTGATTAAGGCCGGGAAAAAAGTAGTGGCTATGGTGGCGCCTGCCACAGAGGGGCAGTATGGACCGGATATCACCATGGCAAGCTGGAGAACCGCCCTTAAGAAGATTGGATTTGAAGATATGGTTGAGGTTGCCCTTGGGGGTGATTTAACAGCCGCTGCTGAAGCTGAGGAATGGGCTGAGGCTTATAAGGAAGGGAAGAAGATGACTACTTCCTGTTGTCCTGCATTTGTAAATATGATTAAGCAGCATTACCCCATGCTTTTGGACAATATGTCCACGACTGTTTCTCCCATGTGCGCAGTATCCCGAATGCTGAAGGAGAAAGATCCGGAAACCATCGCTGTCTTTATCGGGCCTTGTATTGCCAAGAAAAGTGAAGCTCTGGATTTAAATGTGAAGGGAAATGCGGATTACGTGCTAACCCTTGGAGAGGCTCATGCCATGATGGTGGCAAAGGGAGTAGAGCTGGAGCCGGAGGAGAATACATATCAGGCAGGTTCCATATTTGGAAAGCGGTTTGGCAATGGAGGCGGAGTTACCGCTGCAGTGTTAGAATGTCTCAAAGAATCAGGAGAAAATACAGATATTGAGGTCATGAAATGCAACGGTGCAGCAGAATGTAAGAAAGCGCTGATGCTTTTAAAGGTTGGAAAGCTTCCAGCAGACTTTGTGGAAGGAATGGCCTGTATGGGGGGCTGCGTTGGGGGCCCAAGCAAGCATAAGAGTGAGGGAGAAGCCAAAAAGGCAAGGGATTTACTTCTTGGTAAGGCCGATTCCAGAATGGTGCACGAGAATCTGAAAAATCAGGGTCTTGAAGCAGTTATGATGCATAGAAACAATTAAATAAGATAACAGTAAGATATAAGTAACCCTGCCAGATTATAATCCGGCAGGGACTTTTTTAATAATAAATCTGCTTACATTCCTGCAAACTGATTCTTTATTTTGGAAATTTTTTGCTGTTCTGCCTGTTCTGTGGTATACCATCCCTTGGAGGACATCTTTTTATAGATATCATCCTGCATGCACAGCGTATCATTTAACGCATTGTCAAATGCCTGGTGTACATTCATGGTAGGGGACTCGATGGTTCCGTGCAGATATAAATCGCAGGCACCCTTTGTGACGTTGAGTAAGTTTTCCATAATACACTTATCGTCCATTTTGCTTCCTCCTTACACTAAATTATAGATGTTATCGAAAATTTGCTGGTGTTTTTGCTGCAGCTGCTGTGCACAGGCTTTTAATTCAGGATCCTGTAAATTTTGTGCAGCATCCTGGCACTGGGTTTTTAAGAAATTTTCATGTCCGAGAGCGTCTTCAATATAATTTAATTCCTTTGGGCTCATGTCTCATCACCTCCAGTCATAGTATGGAGAATTTGAGACGATCCATGCATTTTTCATTTCATTTCCTTTTTATGACAAAAAAACTCCTTCTGACCAGGCAGAAGGAGTTTAAAAAATAATTAATTATTATTGATTGATCTTTTTACGTAGCTGGTGTGAAGCAGGTGATGTGCTTTTTCACTTCCAGGCTCGCCAAGATAGGTAGCATAGAGTTCCTTGATTGCAGGGTTCTCATGTGATTTACGAATCGGTGCAGCTGCATCGGTATCGTAGAGAACTTTTGCACGCAGTGTACGGATATCTGTAGTGTTGCGCACATAGCCTGGCTGCTGAGGCTGACCGCCGCCGTTTACACAACCGCCAGGGCAACCCATGATCTCGATGAAGTGGTAATCAGCTTCACCTGATTTAACCTTGTTTAAAAGGTCTCTTGCATTGCCAAGACCGGAAGCAACAGCAACTTTTACATCCATATCGCCAACATGATAGGTGGCTTCCTTGATCCCTTCTGTACCGCGGACATCAGTGAAATCCAGTTTCTTAAGTTCTTCACCGGTTAATGTCTCTACAGCAGTACGAAGAGCAGCTTCCATAACTCCGCCGGTAGCACCGAAGATCACGCCAGCACCGGAATAAATACCCAGAGGAGCATCAAACTCTTCGTCAGGAAGATTGTTAAAACGAATACCGGCCTGTTTGATCATTCTTGCTAATTCTCTGGTAGTTAAGGAATAATCCACATCAGCAACGCCGTTGGCATCCTGATCATCTCTGCCGATCTCAAATTTCTTTGCAGTACATGGCATAATGCTGACAGAAACGATATCTTCCGGCTTGATGCCCATCTTTTCTGCATAGTAGGATTTGGCAATGGCACCGAACATCTGCTGCGGAGATTTACAGGAAGATAAATTCTCTGTCATATCCGGGAAGTAGTGCTCGCAGTATTTAACCCAGCCTGGAGAGCAGGAAGTAATCATAGGAAGAACACCGCCGTGCTGTACACGCTCGATGAACTCGTGAGCTTCTTCCATAATGGTTAAATCCGCACTGAAGTTGGTATCAAATATTTTATCAAAACCAAGTCTTCTGAGAGCAGCAGCCATCTTACCTTCCACATTGGTTCCGATTGGGTAATCAAATTCCTCACCAAGAGCAGCACGTACAGATGGTGCAGTCTGAACGATTACATGCTTTGCAGGATCTGCTATGGCAGCAGTTACTTCATCAATACTTGATTTTTCATAAAGAGCACCTGTAGGGCATACTGCGATACACTGTCCGCAGGAAACACAGCTGGTTTCTCCCAGTCCCATATCAAAAGCAGAACCGATAAATGTGGCAAATCCACGATCGTTTGGTCCGATTACGCCAATTCCCTGTACTTTCTCGCAAACAGCAGTACAACGGCGGCAGAGGATACATTTGCTGTTGTCTCTGACCATGTGAGCGGCACTCTCGTCCAGAACGGAAGGTGTCTTGTCACCGTCAAAGTAGTCATCTGCATCCACGCCCATTTCCTTACATAAAGTCTGCAGTTCACAGCTTCCACTGCGTACGCAGGATAAGCAGGAACGGTCATGGTTGGAAAGAATCAGCTGAAGTGTTTTCTTTCTGTATTCACGAAGGCTTGGAGTATTGGTTTTTACCTCTAAGCCTGGATTGATTGGGTATACGCAGGAAGCAGCAAGTCTGCCTCCGTTGATCTCAACGGTACAGAGTCTGCAGGCTGCAATTTCATTGGTATCTTTTAAAAAGCATAAAGTCGGTATCTCTACCTGGGCAAGTCTGGCAGCTTCCAAAATGGTGGAGCCTGCCGGAGCGCTTACGTCCATGCCATTGATTTTTATAGTGATATTCTCCATGATACAATCTCCCTCCATTATTTTTTATAGACAGCGCCGAATTTACATTTCTCCATACAAACGCCGCACTTGATACATTTCTCAGGATCAATCACATGCAGGTTCTTTACGGAGCCGGTAATGGCGTTAGCAGGACAGTTTCTTGCACAAAGTGTACAGCCCTTGCACTTGTCAGCATCGATGTAGTAGGAAAGAAGTGCCTTACATACACCAGCCGGACATTTCTTGTCATAAATGTGGGCATTGTATTCGTCACGGAAGTACTTTAAGGTAGAAAGTACCGGGTTTGGAGCTGTCTGACCAAGTCCGCATGCAGAGTTGGCTTTCACGTAGTAGCACAGTTCCTCTAAACGGTCAATATCTTCCGGTTTTGCCTGTCCTTTTGTAACTTTGTCAAGTATCTCAAGCATACGCTTGGTACCGATACGGCATGGAGTACATTTACCACAGGATTCCTCTACGGTGAACTCTAAGAAGAATTTTGCGATATCAACCATACAGTCGGTTTCATCCATTACAATCAGACCGCCGGAACCCATCATGGAGCCGATTGCAAGAAGGTTGTCATAGTCAATTGGAATATCGTAGTGCTCGGTAGGTATACAGCCGCCGGAAGGTCCGCCGGTCTGAGCAGCTTTAAACTTCTTTCCGTTAGGAATGCCGCCGCCGATTTCCTCGATGATTTCACGCAGTGTGGTACCCATAGGAACTTCTACCAGACCGGTGTTGTGGATCTTGCCGCCTAAAGCGAATACTTTTGTTCCCTTGGATTTCTCTGTACCCATGGCTGCAAACCATTCCGGGCCGTTTAAGATGATCTGTGGGATATTTGCATAAGTTTCAACATTGTTTAAGATGGTTGGTTTGCCGAACAAACCTTTCTGAGCCGGGAACGGAGGTCTTGGTCTTGGTTCTCCACGGTTACCTTCGATGGATACCATCAATGCAGTTTCCTCGCCGCATACGAATGCACCTGCACCCAGACGGAGATCAATATCAAAGGAAAAGCCTGTTCCGAAGATATCATCACCTAAAAGTTCCATCTCTCTGGCCTGTGCAATGGCGATTTTAAGACGATCAACAGCGATAGGGTACTCAGCACGAACGTAGATAAAGCCCTGGGATGCGCCGATTGCATAACCTGCGATAGTCATGGCTTCCAGTAATGCATGAGGATCTCCCTCTAATACGGAACGATCCATGAATGCGCCTGGGTCACCTTCGTCTGCGTTACAGCATACGTACTTCTGGTCTGCATCATTCTGCTTTGCCAGTTTCCACTTCATTCCGGTAGGGAAGCCAGCGCCGCCGCGTCCTCTTAATCCACTGTCTAAAAGAGTCTGGATTACGTCATCAGGAGTCATCTCGGTAAGAACCTTACCAAGTGCCTGATATCCGCCGGTACCGATGTATTCTTCGATTTCTTCCGGATTAATAACACCGCAGTTTCTTAAAGCAATTCTGTGCTGCTTTTTGTAAAAATCGGTATCACTTAAAGCTTTGATTCCGTTAGGAGTTACTGTTTCGTTATAAAGAAGACGTTCAACCGGACGTCCCTTTAATAAGTGTTCACTAACAATTTCCGGAATATCCTCTTCTTTTACCATTGCATAAAAAGTTGCATCTGGGTAGATAATCATAATGGGTCCCAGAGCACAAAGGCCATGACAACCTGTCTGTACTACGGATACCTCTTCAGAAAGACCCTGATTTCCTAATTCATCTCTTAATTTAACCATAATCTGCTGGCTTCCGGAGGAAGTACATCCGGTACCGCCGCAAACCAATACATGTGAACGATACATCCTGATTCCTCCTTATTTAATATCCGCAGATGATAATGTGTAGTTTTGAACAACGTGTCCGCCAATAAGATGCTCTTTATAAACTTCCTCTGCCTTCTCCGCTGTCATTTTTATGTAGGTTACTTTTTCTTTGCCCGGTTCTAAAACTTCTACGATAGGCTCGTACTGGCATAAACCGATACAACCTGTCTGGGTAACAGAAAAACGATCTGTCATGTGGTTCTCCTGAACCAGATCTGACAATTTATTAAGAACAGGTCTTGCTCCGCTTGCAATTCCGCATGTTGCCATACCAACTAAAATACGGGTACGTGCGTGATCTTCTCCGCGCATGCTGACCTGACTCTGCATCTTCTCCCGAATTGCTTTTAATTCTTCAAGAGTCTTCATGTTTATCCTCCAATTCTGACGGGTCTAAATGACCGCGCCTCCATCAGTCTCCAATTTGTTTTCAAATAAATATTCCTTTATATAAGCGGCTACCTCAGGTGTGTCAAAGGCAATCTCACCCAGAATCTCCCGAAAGAGTCTTGTATCCAGCTCAAAGGACGCTTCGTTATAACGATAGATATAGAGAAAATCTGTATCCGGATGGCAGGTGATCAGTGTCTGAATGGTACTGTTCATGTCACCTAAGGGCATTCGGTCTATGTGGGAGAGTCCGAACACAGCAGTTGTCTTCGTTCCGATACCCGGTTTCGATTCGATGGAGAAACTCCCTCCCGTGGATTCCGCTGCATATTTGAAAAACGGAATACCAAGACCAACCTTTCTGGTCTGGCGGGTGGTAAAAAACGGGTCTGTTACATTCTCTAACTGTTCTTTTGTCATTCCGCAGCCGTCGTCAGATAGCTGGACGGTCAATTCATCTGTAGAGGTATTCACAGAAACAAGAATGGTAACCAGGCTGGCGCCTGCCCGTGTGGAGTTCTCTGCCACATCCAAAATATTTAAAGAAATCTCTGTCATCATAAGCGTATGTAATTATTCGTATTTGGCTAAAATACCTGGAACATCATCGACTGTCAGTCTTCCGTAAACTTCTCCGTTCACCATCATGACAGGAGCCAGACCGCAAGCGCCTACGCAGCGGCAGGAGTCTAAAGAAAACTTTCCATCCGGAGTGCATTCTCCGTTGGTGATGCCAAGAATATCCTCAATTTTATGGAAAATGTCACCGGAGCCTTTTACGTAGCATGCGGTTCCAAGACAGACAGATACCTGATATTTGCCCTTAGGCTGAAGTGCAAACTGGGCATAAAAAGTGGCAACACCATAAATCTTCTCAAGGGGAATACCCGTTTCATCAGAAATTATGGTCTGAACTTCAATTGGAAGATAACCATAGATCTCCTGTGCCTTCTGCATGATAGGCATAAGTGATCCTTTTGTATCTTTGAGCTGGGAAATCATTTCTTTCAAAGCAACTTCCTGCTCTTTTGTCCCGTTAAACTGGACGCCTTGTTTTTTACAAGTCATTTGATAACCTCCTTCAATGTTGCTTATGCAATGTAACTGATATTTTATCATGTTATTGAGAAAAAATCTATAGTTTTAATCAAGATTCGACAAAAAAATAACAAACATTACGTGGGAAATTTATACACTTGAGGCACTATTTATGATATAATTATCAATAATGTCTTGAATTGTGTGAATAGCGTGAATGGATGGAGGAAAAGGGCCATATGACAGTCGAAGATATCAGGAAAATACTGGGTGCAAAAGTGCTGGTTGGTGAGGAGCATCTGTCTGAAGAGGTGAAAAGCGCCTGCGGTTCTGACATGATGAGTGATGTGCTTGCTTATTCAAAGGATCATTCTGTACTGCTCACAGGACTATGCAACCCCCAGGTGGTTCGGACTGCTGAAATGCTTGATATTGTGTGCATCGTGTTTGTAAGAGGGAAAAAGCCAGATGAAGCCATGCTCCAGATGGCGGCTGAGAGGGGGATTATTCTTCTGTCCACCGGGCACCGCATGTTTTCTGCCTGCGGAATGCTCTATGAGGCAGGACTACACGGAGGTGCGATTTAATTATGGATGTGATTACGTTTCATTATACGATTTCTCCGGATGATTTTACAAGAGCGGGAGAGGCCAGCAGCGATGTGAAGAGCAAACTGAAAAAAATGGGTGTTACACCGGAAGCCGTTCGCAAGGTTGCCATTGCCATGTATGAAGGAGAGATCAATATGGTAATACACGCCAAAGGCGGGGTGATTACGGTACATATATCAACAGAACGGATTGAGATGGTTTTAGAAGATGTGGGTCCCGGTATTCCGGATATTGATCTTGCCATGCAGGCTGGATATTCCACTGCTCCGGATGCGGTTCGCTCCCTTGGTTTCGGTGCGGGAATGGGACTGCCCAATATGAAAAAGTATTCCGATGAGATGGAGATACATACGGTGATAGGAGAAGGAACCACCATTCGAATGGTGGTGAATCTGTAGCCGCAAAAAATATGGATTGCTAAAAGAGGTGAGCCATTGGATAAATTTTATCATTCTGTAAGACTTGATGAGGATCTCTGCATGGGCTGCATTAACTGCATTAAGCGCTGCCCCACCCAGGCGATCAGGGTCAGAAATAAAAAAGCACAGATTAACAGTAAATTCTGTATTGACTGCGGTGAGTGCATCCGTGTATGCCCTCATCATGCCAAACATGCCATTTACGATACCATGGAGGATTTAAAGCAGTTTGAATACACGGTTGCCCTGCCGGCACCATCTTTGTACAGCCAGTTTAATAACTTAGATGATGTGAACATTGTGCTCAATGCACTGCTGCTTATGGGATTCGATGATGTATTTGAAGTGAGCGCGGCAGCAGAACTGGTCAGTGAGGCAACCAGGGGGTATTTAAGCAAGAATCCGGATAAGCTTCCGGTAATCAGTACAGCCTGCCCTTCGGTGGTACGGCTCATCCGCGTTCGTTTTCCTAATTTAATTCCCAATCTTCTGCCGCTTAATCCGCCGGTTGAGGTGGCTGCCATACTTGCAGTGAGAAGAGCTATGGAAAAGACGGGACTGCCCAGGGAGAAGATCGGGATCATATTTATTTCTCCATGCCCGTCAAAGGTGACTTATGCCCGTGCTCCCCTGGGAACAGATCACAGTGAAGTGGATAAAGTCCTTGCCATTAAGGACGTCTATCCACGGCTTCTTTCCTGCATGAAAGCGGTGGGAGACGAACCGCCGGAGATCGGGACCTCGGGGAAAATCGGCGTCAGCTGGGGAAGAAGCGGAGGAGAAGCAAGCGGTCTTTTTACAGAGGATTATCTGGCGGCAGACGGGATTGAGAATGTCATACGGGTTCTGGAGGATATGGAAGACCAGAAATTTACCAATTTAAAATTTGTGGAGTTAAATGCCTGTAACGGCGGCTGCGTCGGAGGGGTTCTTACCGTTGAAAATCCTTATGTAGCAGAGGTAAAATTAAAGCGTCTGCGCAAATATATGCCTGTGGCCAGAAGTCATATGGAATCAGAAGGGGAAGAACTTGTCAGATGGACCAGTATGGTCCAGTATGAGCCGGTATTTCACCTGGGTGACACCATGATGGAAAGCTTTGCAAGGCTGAATCAGGTAGAACGGCTATTGAAAAAATTTCCGGGACTGGACTGCGGTTCCTGCGGTGCTCCCACCTGTAAGGCACTGGCAGAAGATATTGTCAGAGGGGAAGCCGCGGAGTCGGACTGCATCTATTTCCTCCGGGATAATGTTCATAAGCTGACAAAGGAGGTTGCCAGACTGGCAGCTGATATTGAGGAGGGGGATGGAGACAGCTACGGTAAATTTAGAGCCATGACTTCTTATATAGTAAGGATTTCTGATGAAATGAACCAGCTTGACAGGAAAGAGGGGAGAAATCAAAATGACGATAAGGGAACTGATTGATACTGGAGAATTTGAGACGATTCATGTAGGTGAGAGAACGGACAGAAGCATTACAAAGCCATTTTGCTGTGATTTATTAAGCATTGCCATGGGTAAAGCACCTGAGGGCTGTGCATGGGTGACTGTTATGGGGAATATGAACACCCTTGCTGTTGCGTCTCTAACGGATGCCGCCTGTGTGATCCTTGCAGAGGGTGTGGCACCTGACGAGGCCGCAAAACAAAAGGCAATCGAACAGAATATTACAGTAATGAAGACCGGGCTTCCTATTTTTGAAGCAGCTCTGCTGATTGAAAAAAGGCTTTCCCATGAAGACGCTTGAATATGACCTCCATATTCATTCCTGCTTATCTCCCTGCGGTGATGACGATATGACACCTGGCAATATCGTAGGGATGGCAGCCTTAAAAGGACTTGAAGTGATTGCGGTGACAGACCACAATTCCTGCAAGAACTGTCCCGCTGTTTTGCATTTTGCAGAGGAGTTGGGGATTCTTGCAATTCCCGGTATGGAGCTTTGTACGTCAGAGGAGGTACATGCGGTGTGTCTCTTTAAAACGCTGTCAAAAGCCATGGAATTCGATGCGTATGTGGAGAAGAAGCTGATCCCATTTCCTAATAATGTGGCAATATTTGGGAATCAATTTATATATAATAAGGAAGACGAAGCAGCAGGGACGTTTGAAAATCTTCTGATTAACTCCACAGAGATATCCTTTGATGGACTTTGGGACCTGGTCCGTTCCTTTGACGGTGTTATGTTTCCTGCTCATTTGGACAAAAACGCCAACAGCCTGTTGTCAAATCTGGGTTTCGTACCGCCCGACAGCCGTTTTATGGCGGCAGAAGTGAGAAATTTAAACAATCTTCCTGAACTGGTCAGACAGAATCCATATCTTGAGCGCTGCGTGATCCTACAAAATTCAGACGCCCATCAGCTGGGGGATATCAAAGAACCGGGTCTGCCCATTGAAGTAGAAGAAAAAAGCGTGGAAGGGTTAATAGCTGCCCTTTTGAAGGAAAGATTTGTATGAATATGAGGGACTGAAGCTGCAATTTAGAGAAGGCTCCGGAATACAGAGAACAAACTGTATTTTGGGGCTTTTTTTGCTTTTTACTTTCTATTTTCCCCTAATTCCTGTATAGTAGTGATTAGTAACAGGGAAAGGAATGATGTTTCATGAAGAAATTTTTACAACTGGGTCTGGGTGTAACAGCCCTTGCCCTTATAACAGCCTTCGTGCCGGCTTCTCCATTTCCGTCCATGGCATATGAAACGGCGGCAGCCGCAGAAGAGACAACGCAGGTACGAGGCGGCTGGATAGATGAAAACCTGGGGCCGGGAGTTGCCAGATGGGTAGATGAAAGTGGTAACGTTTCTACAAAACCAGGAAAGCAGGAAGAGACACAGACAGAGAAAGCGACACAGTCACAGGCAGAGACAGAAAGTCAAAGTACAGGAGAGACAGCTGGGGAGCAGGAATCATCAGAAACTGAGGGACAACCTGCGAAAAGAGTGATTGATCCTTCCAAACCAATGGTTGCCCTGACCTTTGATGATGGTCCTTACGCTCCGGTAGGAAATCAGATTATGGACAGTCTGGCACAGTATGGCGGAAAAGCAACTTTTTTCGTGGTAGGAAACCGGGCGGCCTATTATCCGGATGAATTAAAGCGTATGGCTGCAGAAGGGCATGAGATTGGTAATCATACATATGAGCATAAGTATTTAAACAAGTTAAATGCCCAGCAGATTCAAAGCCAGATTAACCGCTGCAATGATGCGGTACAAGCTGTCTGCGGCGTAAGACCTGTATTAGTCAGACTGCCGGGAGGAAATAAAAACAGCACAGTTCTTCAGAACGTTCATGCACCTATGATTATGTGGAGTATTGATACCCTGGACTGGAAAACCAGGAACACGGCTAAATCCATACAGACAGTGATGAGCCGGGTGAAAGATGGGGATATTGTGCTGATGCATGAACTCTATCCTCAAAGCGGAGCTGCCGCAGTTGAGATTATCCGCAGATTATCCGAGCAGGGATATCAGCTGGTTACCGTAAGCGAGCTGGCAAGCTATCGGGGCGGTGTGGTGTCCGGAGGAGTTTATTCACAGTTCTATCGATAAGAATAAAAAAAGGAAAACTGTACCCTAATAGTAATGCTATTAGGGTATTTTTATAATATGGAGAAGGTGAACCCATGATACTGAGAATAAAAGACATATTAGAGAAATTAGAGGAAACAATCATCATAAAGTCAGTCTTATGCGAAGAAAATCTGACCATACGGGGAGTAAAACTATTAACTGACCACATTGCAGCTTTTGATGATCATATACTTTATATTGGCAGATACTCTGAAATCTTCAATAGTTCCGGCGATAATTTCCCCATGAATGTTTTATTGCTTGAATGTCCGTCTAATACGGATCTTTCTCACATGGTGAAGGAAGACTGCCACGCCAATGTTATTTATATACAGCCGGGAATCACCACGGAGGAACTGCTCAATGATATTACGGACATACTTGTGGATCAGTATTCATTAATCGAGCGGCCAGCTGCACTATTTAATACCATTATACAAGGCAGAGGGCTTCCCTACATTATAGATATAGCCAGTGAGTTATTGGGAAATCCCGTTATGCTGGGAGATAATAATCATCGCTTGTTGGCAGCATCTGATTTTAAGGAAGTAGATGATCTGC
>SVDS01000279.1 GCA_015057715.1 Paenibacillaceae bacterium | reverse complement strand
CCCCGGAATCCAAATAGATTCTAAGTTGCTCCAATTTCATTCTCCTTACTATATATCGTAATACTCTTGCGGATTTCGCTTAAGCAGCGGCTCCAGTCCAGCCTTTTCTCAAACGGACAGCTAAACATCACCATCAGCAGCTTTCTGCCCACTGGGTAAATAATCAATGTATTAAAGAGATTATCATCAAGAGCTGTACTGATAAATTCCATCCATGCAAAAGGCACATTATGGTCTGACTCTGTCCCATCTTCCAGGCAGACACTCATTGGCTGGAATCGCTTTAGTACAAGATAAAACTCCTTTATTACATCTGCAAGCTGTTCTGGCTTAATCTCTCTTTCTACCATACTGAAGGAGAAATTAACAGTGCCATCCTCATTTGTTTTTATAATTTCAGGACGCTGCTCAGAAAAATACTTTTTCTTTGCATCCTCCCGTTTCATATCCTTAAAGGTGGAGGGAATAAAAATACCCACTTCGTTATCAAACATCTTTGCTTCACGAAACTGAAGCAATTCTCCCTCCACATAAATCCCTGTTTCAATACTGGTAAACCGGTTAATCCGTTCAAGATGCCTGTCATTAATCAGTTTCTCTTCTTCACACATGATTCTTCCTCTCTGGTTTGTTCAATCTGTCTCTAATATATACTGTTCCATGTTCTCCTCTCCATGGCCTGCAATATAAGACAGTTCCTGACCTTTTGCGTAAATTCCCTGTTCTTCCTCTCCCGCAGCAGATGCTCTGGTCATAACTAAAAGCAGTAATACAATCACTTCAATTACCAGCAGCAGTCTTTTGATCAACGATCCTTTTCTGCATTCAGTCTTCTGAGATTTATAAGTAAATCTTGGTATTAAGACCAGCCTTTCCTGTAAGATTCTGCATTTTACGATTCCTGGTTCGCGGGATGCAAAGTCAAACAGCATATTCTGGCTTTTTTTCAGATAGTATAAACGATTCCAAAAATGGAGATCTCCGTATAAAATATCTGTTTCCAATTCGTAATTTTTTATTTCCTCTGTTCCATCCTCCTTACGGATTGAGCAGCTTGCCCTGTATTGGTAATAGCTTTCATTGTTTCTTTTATTCTGCACCATCAGCCCTCCTTTCGTTCCGAGAACTATACCACTTATAAATTACATTCTACATATAACTGAAAGAAATTCAACCGAAGTGCTAAAATTGTACGCATTGAGCTCCAAAATTTGCATGCCATAGCGGTTGAAACTGCCTTTTATTTAAAAATAGCAAGAATTATTAAACTTGGGGTGTTACATTATGTTTTATTTAAAGGGGGTGCATGGAGTGCAGATAAATATATAGATTCTATCTCAGTGCCTTTGGTGGTATAATATTATCGATTATGGATGAAAAAGATTCTTTTATTAAGTAAGGGTAAGTTAATGCAACAGATAAAAGATTCTAACCAGTGGAGATAAGTGGAATTCATAGATATCATTTATTAAGAAAAAGAGGTCTAAGCTATGAAAGAAATAGTTTTATGTGATGGATCTAAACCTGAAAAAATATCAAGATTATGTAAAAAAAATGGTATATCAGTAAATATTGATGCTTTTTCCGATACGGATATTTATGATGTCTATTGTGAAGAGGTTAATAAAAATTTAATGGTGTATCATGATATTAATATTGTCTCAATGCACGGACCATACAAAGACTTGTGTTTGGGCAGTAAGGATAAACTAATAAGATCAGCTACTATGGAGCGATTTGAAAATGCATACAATATATCAAAGTTATTAAAATGCCCTAATATTATTTTTCATCATGGGTATATACCCGGAACAAGTATTCCGTCTAATTGGATAAAAAGAGCTGCATTGTTTTTTGACGAATTTCTAAGGGGAAAAGATGAAAGTATAACAGTTCATCTAGAAAATCAATTTGAACATTCACCAGATATACTTTCTGAAGTTATTACAACGGTAAATGATAAGAGGTTAGGTATTTGTTTGGATGTGGGGCATGCCAATTGTAATTCTAGTACCCCTGTATTAAAATGGATAGAACATTTAAATAAAAAAGTGAGTTTTGTACATTTACACAATAATAATGGGCTTTCTGACCAACATTTAGATTTTTCTAGTGGAACTATAGACTTTCTTGAGATATGTACGGCGTTGGAAAAATATTCTCAGAATAGTACATGGCTAATTGAAACAAATAGTTTAGAAGACACTGAGAAATCAATACAATGGCTAAAGGATAATCATTTTTTTAGTTAGTTCCTGGATATGAAGACCAGAGAAGCTATAATAGAAAAGCGAGACTGCTGCCAGACAACAGTCTCGTTTTCCTATTTCACTTTACTATTCTTCAGCACTCCATATACGAGCATAACGGACAGCAGCATATGACTTATAGCCAGTACAACACAGACTCTCATATTAACAAACCAGAATATTGCACCTACGATTACTTCCGTTAACCAGAACTGTCTGCTTTTTAACCGGTAACGGCTTGTCTCCTCTTCATCCAGAAGCTTGTTCCTGTCAGGAACAGGTGCAAATATAAAGATCAGAATTCCTGAAATTAGAAACCCTGCAAACGGTAGAATAAGAGCTGCTGCCCCAACTATGTACTTCTCAAGCAGACAGACAATCAGAATAAGGATTGCTGAAACTACAGTACAGACTCCATTGGTTCTTGCGTGATACCCGCCGCAATATGACCTTAATGGTATATAGCTGGCAAGGAACACAAACACTGGCATAGGTGCACGCATGATTAC
>SVDS01000027.1 GCA_015057715.1 Paenibacillaceae bacterium | reverse complement strand
ACTGTTTGCATTCTCTCCATCCCGCTTATGATAACTCATTCCATTGACTGCCAGCCGTCCTTCTTCTGAAGAAGCGTTCACCACATATCCCCCGGGACACATACAGAATGTGTAGATCCCTCTTCCGCTTTTACACTGATGGGTAAGTTTATAATCTGCTGCCCCAAGAACCTCCGGAGCGTCTTTCCCATACTGGGAGCGGTTAATTTCTTCCTGGGGGTGCTGGATTCTGAGTCCAACAGCAAATGCTTTGGCTTCCATGGGTACCCCTCTTCGTTCCAGTACATGAAACGTATCTCTGGCACTGTGTCCGATGGCAAGAATTAAAGTATCCACAGGAATCTCTTCCCTTTCATTTACCATTACACCAGAGACATTCCCGTCTTTCATCAGAATGTCAGTAACAAGACTGTTAAAACGCACCTCTCCGCCGAGACGAATAATTTCTTCTCTCATGTTTTTTACAATTCTGCTTAGTACATCCGTACCGATATGAGGCTTGTTCACATATAAAATAGATGGATCTGCTCCGAACTCCACAAACAGTTCTAAAACTTTACGGTTTCTCATCACAGGATCCTTAACCAGAGTATTTAATTTTCCGTCAGAAAAAGTTCCTGCTCCGCCTTCTCCAAACTGTACGTTGCTATTTGGATTTAATACTCCGCCATTCCAAAAACCATCCACTGATTGCTGTCTCTTATCAACATCTTCTCCCCGTTCCAGAATAAGGGGACGGTATCCGCTTCTTGCCAGCATAATTGCACTAAACAACCCAGCAGGGCCTGATCCTACTATAACCGGACGGTTAGCCAGAGTTTCTGTCCCGCACTGCGGAAACTGATATTCCTTTTTCACTGCCAGTGTAACATTGGCATCTTTCACTCTATGTACAATTGATTCTTCGTCTTTTGTCTCAATGTCAATGGTATAGATAAAACGAATTGCATCTTTTTTACGGGCATCAACCGATTGTTTGATTATTTCATAAGATGTCATCCCAGCAACCGGAATTCGAAGTAACTTCGAAACCTTTACCAGTAAATCTTCTTTCGTATGATCCACTCCAAGTTTTAATTGACTAATTCTTATCATATTTTATTTTTCCTCTTCCTGCATGGATTCCAGCTGTAATTCCACTGGACCATGCCCATTGCAAGTTGTAACCTCCACAGATTCCGTCTACATCAAGAATTTCTCCTGAAAAATAGAGTCCTCTGATCAGTTTCGATTCCATTGTAACAGGATCTACCTCTCTTGTATCCACACCTCCGCTGCATACCTGAGCCTGGTCAAAGGTGTTGGTAGAAACGATCATTGTTTTTAACTCCTTAATACAGTGTACCAGTTTTTTAATCTCTTTTTCTGTTATCTCTTTTACCCAGGATTCTCTGCCAATACCAGCCTCTTTTAAAAGGATTTTTGCCAGTTTTGAATTTAAAACACCATGTAAAAATTCCTCCGCCGGTCTATATCCAAATTGTCTGTGCCTGGTGAAAAGAAGCTTCTCTAAGTCGGTAAGGGAAAGTTCCGGAAGAAAATCCAGTTCTGCTACAGCCTGTCTTCCTTCATTCAGGGCTTTTGCTGCATATCTGCTGATCTGGAAAACAGGAATTCCGGAGATTCCATAATCCGTGATCTGAAGTTCTCCTCTGTCCGAGGCCGCCGCTTTCCCATCTATCTTAAGAGTCACAAGCGCATCGGTTCGGACACCCGCCGCCTGTTTGTACCATTTTTCCTTACAGCGAAGCTGAACCAGGGCTGGCAGAGGCTCTATAATATGATGACCCAGCTTTCTGGCAAGGTTATAACCGCTGCCGTCAGATCCTGTTTTGGGAGCTGCCATGGAACCAGCCGCAAGAATAATCCTGTCATATCTTTGTTTTCCATGATCTGTAATCACAGTCAGATCCTTTTTGATTTCTTTTACGGGGCACTCTGTCACAATCCGGACACCCAGATGTTCCAGTTCAAAAAGCATTGCCTCCAAAACAGTGGAAGCCTGTCCCGAGTTTGGGTACACATATCCGTTTCGCTCAGTAAGAACAATTCCCAGTTCTTTAAAAAAATCCATGGTCTGGCTTACCGTAACTGTATGAAGTGCCGGAAATACAAAATCCGGCTGATTTCCCCTGTAAGCATCTTTGGGAAGCTGCAGATTAGTAATATTGCACTTCCCGTTGCCAGTTGAAAGAAGTTTCTTTCCCGGCCTGGCTGTATGTTCCATAATTGTAACAGAAGCTCCCTCTCTGGCTGCTGTAATGCCCGCTGCCAGACCAGAAGCTCCAGCCCCTATAATTATGATCTGTTGTTTCATCCTGTCCTCCTTACATTCAGTCAGACCTATTGTATCTGCTTTATGGTAAAATATCAATCACATTTCATTTAACTGGTATAGGATTCCAGATAATTAAATACTTCAACCATGGAAGAAAACCAGATTCCATCCATCAGCTTTCCTCTTTCTTCTTCCGGAAAATCGGTAACCGGCATATGGGTATAAAGGCAGATGGTTGTTTTATCCTGATAGAGGACGAGTAGATACCCATCCTCTGATACAAGATAATATTTATCCTTACTCTCAGCATTGGCAGGCTTTGCCTCTTCCTGATTTATGACAATCTGCGCTTCCGTCACAGTTTCGGTTTCTATGGTTGCCCCAGGGAGGGCCTCCTCCGGTCGTACACTGTCTTTGGTAATGGCAAAGCCAACTCCCAGACAGATCGCAGATGCCGCAACAAATAATAGAAAGCAGAACATATACTTCTTCATGAGTTAATACCTCCTTCACGTAAGTATAGTATCTGCTTTCTTCTTACATTTTAATCACAAAAGATGGTATTTTCTTGCAATACCTGCCAATTTTCTCCCTCCTGGAAAGCTATTTAACTCTGATTCATCAACACACTGGAATTTTAACAGTAAAACTCCGTACACAATCACTGCTGCAGCGACAGCTGCTAAAACTCCCAATATATTATGTTTTAAGACAGCATGTACCAGGAAATAGACTCCATAACAGACAGCACCCATAATTCCCGCTGCCAGAGTGGGAAGAAAGAATGTCTTTTTAATCTCCTGCCTGTAACTTAAATATTTCCGGATCGAAAAACCGTTGAGCAGGCACATGGTCAGTGCAAATAAAATATTGGAATATAAAACTCCATAGATCCCCATCTTAAGGGGATAGAGCATCACCCAAAGGATTCCCACATGAAGAATCAGGGAAATAATTGCATTCTTTAAAGGCGTCTTCATATGATTAATTCCCTGAAGGACTGCGTTGGTAACCGTTGACAGGGAGAAAAATACAACTGCTGAAGAACCATAGATCATCATCTTAATCAGAGAGACGTTATCACTTCTGCTAAACAATAGATTACAGATCGGTCCTGCCAGAACTGTCAGCCCCACTGTGGAAGGAATTGCAATGATCATGGAAAAACGAATTACCATGGATATCTTTCTAATAATCTGAGGTCTGCTTCTTTCTGCCACCGCCTGTGACAGAGATGGGATTAAGGCAGAAGCCAGGGAATTGGCGATTGCCACCGGAATATTAAAAAGAAGCCGGTACTTACCAGAATAGATTCCCCAGTTAGCGGCAATTTCAGGAGCTCCCATTCCCATAGAAGCCATACTGATACCATAAATGCTGTTATCAACAACAATGCTGATATTGTACGCCACGCTGCTGAATACAATGGGAAGAACCGTCATGATCAGCACAGTGGACAAACTGCCATACGTCTCCAAATACCCGGAACGGTCTCTTCTTGACTGCCGTTTCATAACAGGCCGGTAGCTGAACAGGATGAATAAAAGGAATAAAAGCCCGGCAAGTGCACCTGCTCCAGTACCTATGGTTCCGCCTGCCGCACCAAACGCATAGGAATACTGGGTAGATCCGTAGAGCGCATTGGAACGGACTCCCTCCTGAAAGAGCATGGCGGCTGCATAGATACTGATGACTGCGTTGACAATCTGCTCAAAAATCTGGGATATGGCTGTTGGAAGCATGGTGCCAATCCCCTGGAAATACCCTCTGAAGACCCCCAGATACGCAATAATTAAAATCGTGGGAGCCAATGTTTTTAAGGCATAGCTGGTATAGGGCATCTTTAAAAAGTCATTGGCAAATAAATCCGCTCCAAACCATAAAACTGCGGCTCCCAGCCCCCCTACCACCGTTCCATAAAACAACGATACTTTCAGCACCTTTATGGAATTTTTATATTCCTTTCTCGCCAGCCTTACAGCAACCATCTTGGAAACTGCAGTGGGAAGACTGTAGGAGGAGACAATCAATAAAATGGAGTAGATGGAGAAAGCCGAGCTATAATAGCCGTTTCCTTCATCTCCCAGAATATCTGCAAGAGGGATCCGGTAAAACATTCCAATTATTCGGACTATAATACCTGCAGCCGCAAGTATAATTCCCTGAACAAGGAAGTTGGAAGCGCCCCTTTTATTTGGTTTTTTGCCTGTCTTACTGTTTTCCATAAATTTCTACTTTGGGAGAATCCTGTGCCGAAACAATGCAAACCCAGGTTTTCCCCTGGTTCAGGATGATCTCGTTATTCTCCATATCGTAATAATGTGTGGGCCCGAATTCTCCATCCTTAGACCATTTCACCGGAATAGCCCTTCCCCCGGTCACATACATTCCGAACGAATCATTGTGAACATTAATGTTAAGATATTCGGTTGTTGCATAATGAGCAGAGGGACAATACTGCAGTATGATATTCTTCACTTTGATCTGCCCTTCGTCTCCCTCATGAGCTTTTCCGTACTGATATCTGTAATAAAGCCCGTCATCCTCATGATACTCAAACCATGGCTTATTATAAACATAGCCAGGGTAAACCTTATAAGCATCCTTTACACTCTCTGCATCTTTTAAGGTTACCTCATGACCTGTTTTGGCAAACAGGTAGTGTCCCTTATATTCAGAATTATATTCCTTTTTAAAACCCAGCTTTTCTATGGACTTGTTTAACCGTTCTCCGCTGGTATAGGCATTATGAGGCGATTTCCGGTCAGAGGAACGAAAATATGCCACAGAACCGATGGCCTCAAGACCATTGATATGATCCAGATTGGACAAATAAGGTTTTGCAAAGGTGCTTTGCCCGAAATGGGCATAAACAGCATCAAATTCACGTGCAAAGTATGTATAGTATGTCCGGCAGCTTCTGACCGAACCGATTCTTTTAAGATTATCATAATCTTCTATAATAGCCATATATCGGTTCATCCCGCCTTCTACCGGAGCTTCATAGACAACTCCTGCACGGTTGATTCCATATTGAGGCAAAGCCTCCTTATCATTGCTCATCATCACCGCTACCGGTCTCCGGTTTCCAATTGATGCATCTACCATCTCCCCGGTTAAGTAGCTGCGGATTTTACCATCTTTTTCGATACGCTCTTCCTTGGTATAGTATTCACCGGATTCTGTCTCTTCACCGGAGGATTGCTCTGTACTGCTGTTTATGCGGATTTCTTCTGTCGATTGTTCTTTCTGTGATTCTGACTGCAGATTTGTAACAGATACTTCCTCGTATTTTTTACTGCAGCCAGTTAACAAGGCTGCAGACAGCATTCCTATCGCAAAGCCAAACCATACCCCTTTTCTCATCTTACGTATCCCCTCCGACTTAAAATTTCTTCCTGCTTTTGTTCCATGACAATACGCTCATCATCCTGCATATGGTCATAACCGAATAAATGCAGCATGCTGTGAGCGATTAAAAATGCCAGCTCTCGATCGATGGAATGCCCGTATTTTTCAGCCTGCTCCTCAACCTTATCAACAGAAACCACAATATCTCCCAGAAGGAGCTCTCCTGTCTCCGGGTTAAATGAATCATAGGATTCCTCTTCCAGATGATCAAAATCAGATGGTGATTCATATTCAATCATGGGAAAGGAAAGTACATCTGTAGGGCTGTCAATGTTTCTGTATTCCTGATTGATCTGCCGGATATCCTCGTTATCTGTAATTAAAACATTAATCTCTGCCTCATAAGGGCAGTTTTCATAGTCAATGGCTTCTTCTATTACACTGTTAATAATCTCTTCATAGGGGATTTTCAGTTTTTTTTCCGCCTCGTATTCTATATTAATCGTCATAATGTGCCTTTCTTCCTGTGACTGATCTTACTTTTCTGTCACTGGTCTTTTTCTTTGACTCAAATTCATCATAAGCCTGTACAATTTTTTGAACCAGCGGATGGCGGACAACGTCACTGCTGGTCAGCTGGCAAAAGCTGATATCATCAATTTTCTTTAAGATTCTCATGGCCATATCAAGACCTGAAACGGCTCCTGCTGGAAGATCCTTCTGGGTCTGGTCACCGGTAACAATCACCTTGGAACCAAAACCAATTCTGGTTAAAAACATCTTCATCTGGGCTGGTGTTGTGTTCTGAGCCTCATCAAGGATAATAAAGGCATTATCCAGAGTTCTTCCACGCATATAAGCCAGAGGAGCTACCTCAATCAGCCCCTTTTCTGCATTGTGGAGATAGCTTTCAGCACCCATGATCTGATAGAGCGCATCGTAAAGCGGTCTTAAATAGGGATCAATCTTACTTTGAAGATCACCGGGCAAAAAACCCAGCTTCTCCCCGGCTTCAATTGCCGGTCTGGTTAATATAATTCTGTTTACTTCACCGTTCTTAAACGCCTGAATTGCCATGGCCATCGCCAGATAAGTCTTTCCGGTTCCTGCCGGACCGATACCGAATACCACCATCTTTTTTCTGATCTGATCTACATACTGTTTCTGACCCAGAGTCTTTGGCTTAACCGGTTTTCCGTTAATGGTTCTGCATATAATGTCTTTATCTATCTCTAGAATCTGATTGTCGCTTTCTGTAAAGGAAAGGGAAAGGGCATAATCCACATTCTGCTCTGCAATCACATTCCCCCGTTTGGAAAGTTCAATCAGATTGCTGAATACACTTTTTGCTCTTTGTACCATCTGTTCCGGACCGATAATTTTAAGTGCTCCATCCCTTGCAATCATGGTAACATGAAGGGTCCGTTCTATCTTTTTCAAGTAGCTGTCAAATTGTCCGCATACATTCTTCTCGTGTTCAATGGGGATATCTATGATAGTTTCAATTACGCTCATTTGAATTATTTGTCTCCTCCGGTTCCTCAGTTGTCTGCATCTCCAGCGCCTGCTGTCTGCCTAATGGTTCTTCCGTCACAAAATCCATGGTAACCCGGCACAAAGATTCATTATCTAGTATTTTAACATGATTTTCCAGAATTTGTACCCCCTTTTCCAATAATTTTTTCTGGAAGCTCTGATTCATCTGATCAGCCAGTTCTTTCTTCTCTTCTTCTGTATAAGGACGTTCATATGATATATATTCTTTCCCGGTTATCCTTCCAACATAGATGGGTAAATAAAAATTTTCAAATAAATGAAGCTGGGTTTCCTCCATAGTACGTTTCCACGAGGTTCCTTCCGGTTTGGGTCTCATAAGAAGAAACGAAAATTGAAACGCTTTTACATATCGTCCTTTTCTCACTTTTCCAGTCTCTACATCAATGGTTTTAAAAAGTGGAATATTCCTGTTATAATGATACTCCGTTCTTGCCGTAATATCCCCGTCAGAGTGTACATAATGAGTATTTACAATTTCTTCATTATCTCCGATGATGGGAAGTGTACCGCTGACCAGAACATCGCCAGCTGTCACCTGATCCCCGATTTTTACTTTGGGAACTCCGCTTCTGACAATCATGGAAGTGATCGTGCCGTCTTTCTGGGCAACAAGATCACAGGGAGTCTCATCCCTGACCGGAATATCTGAGAGCACCTCATTTTCTTTTATCTTAACCAAAAGTCTGGTTCCTGATACCCTTGCAGAGACCCAGGTGATTTCCGGAAAACGGGTTCTTAAAGATTCCTCCAGCACATCGCAGTCAATTTTAGATTTTTGCATTCCATAACGGATCTCCTCTGATTCACAGAACTTCAAAAGAGTGTCGTATGTATACATCTGATTCCCATCAAATTCGATATCCCAGATAAACAGGGAAAGAGCATAAAGAATTGCGAGAAAGCCCAAAAATCCAGCTGCATAAAATTTCCTTCTTCTGTTTCGGTATAAAAAAAAAGGAAGTCCAAACTTTTTCAAAATTCTAAGTCTGACCTTCGATTTACGGACAAGAGGCTTGATTTTACGAAATCCCGGTACCGTAATAAAAAACCGGTATGTATGGCCAATGTGAAATACATCCCAAACCTCTATTTCATGTGCGCTGCACATATTAAAAAAGCGCTCCGGAGAAAAACCGGTCATCTCAATTAAAAGATATCCAAAAAAGCGATGATTCAACCATATAAGCACGTAATTACACCTCCATTATTCCCGGTTAATCAAATTCCAGGGACTTAATGTAACCGTTGATTTTCATTTCCTCATTGGTGTAATACTCGATCATCAGGCGGCTTCCACCGATGATAACCCGGCAGTTTTTTGCCTGGATCTTGATTAAACAGTCGGTATATAAAATAATACTTCTGTAATTTTCGATCACAACACTATGGCGACCCAGAAACGACACAAGCACCTCTCCAAGAACCACATCCTTTGGAAGTCGTAAGGCGGAAGCTGCTTTTACCTTTGTTTCCTCCAGCATGACTTTTTCGCCTCTCTCTGATTTCTTCTTTTCTACTATATGCAATCGAGACAGGGAAAATTCTATCGCTCATAAAAAGACGAAAAAACCCCTGGCCGCGAAAAGAGACCAGGGATTCATCTTTTAATAATTAGTTATATTTACGTTTTCTTGCAGCTTCAGACTTTTTCTTGCGTCTTACGCTTGGCTTTTCGTAATGTTCTCTCTTACGAATTTCCTGCTGGATACCTGCTTTTGCACAGTTTCTTTTGAATCTGCGTAAAGCGCTATCTAAGCTCTCGTTGTCTTTAACGATTACATTTGACATAGCTCACACCTAACCTCCCTCCAGTTGTGTACTTGTGCATAATACAACTGTTTGGGTATTTTATAGCACTGATATGATTATAGCATAATTCTGCCATACGTCAAGAAAAATTTTTTATATTTTTTCAATTAATCATGCTATTAATTCAGTTGTTCTGCCACTACTTCCGCTACTTTTGATAAGCATGCATCTACTCCAGCCGGGTTCTTTCCTCCAGCCTGAGCCATATTTGGACGTCCGCCGCCGCCGCCGCCCACAAGGGAAGCAATGGCCTTAATTAAGTTGCCTGCGTGAGCTCCTTTTTTCTGAGCCTCATCTGTAACAGCAGCCATTAAATTCACTTTTCCATCCTGAACAGATGCGATGACGATTACGCCTTCTCCCAGTTTGTCTTTTAACTGGTCACCTAAGTTTCTAAGGCCATTCATATCCACATCAAGAACTTTTACAGCCAGCACTTTCATACCCTTAATTTCTGTTACCTGATCCATAACATCACCCAGGGAATCATTGGCCAGCTTACTCTTTAACTTCTCGTTTTCAGAATGAAGGGCCTTGATCTCTTCCAGGAGAGATTCGATCTTTGCTGTCAGGGAAGCAGGTGTAGTCTTTGCAGTTTTTGCTGCTTCATGCAGAGTTAATTCTGTCTCTTTATAATAATTCATTAAGCCGTCACCGGTTAATGCCTCGATTCTCCGGACTCCAGCCGCAATACCAGTTTCTGACAGGATCTTAAAAGATCCGATCACTCCTGTGTTGGAAATATGAGTACCGCCGCAAAGTTCAGTGGAAAAGTCACCCATTTTTACTACGCGGACACTGTCACCATATTTTTCGCCGAATAACGCCATGGCACCAGACTTTTTCGCCTCATCAAGAGTCATAATCTCTGTCTGTACAGGGAGGGATTCTTTGATTTTTTCGTTCACAAGCGTTTCAACATTAAGGATCTCTTCCGGTGTTAACGCTGAAAAATGAGTAAAGTCAAAACGAAGTCTGTCTCCATCTACGAAGGATCCGGCCTGTTCAACATGGTTTCCAAGTACAGTTCTTAATGCCTTCTGAAGAAGATGGGTTGCACTGTGGTTCTTTCCTGTATTCTGACGGTTCTTTTCGCATACCTTACAGGTAACTTTATCACCGGTCTGAAGCATGCCTTTTATAACTCTTCCCACATGGCCGACTTTGCCGCCCTGAAGGTGAATGGTATCTTCTACTTTAAATTCTCCGGTTTCACAAATGATCACACCGGTATCTCCCTGCTGACCGCCCATGGTTCCGTAAAAGGAAGTTTTTTCCGTAATAATTGTTCCGGTCTCCCCATCAGTCAAGGCTTCCACAAGATCACTTTCACTGGTAAGTGCAGTGATTACCGTATCACAAACCAGACTGTCGTAGCCTGTAAATTCTGTGGTAAGAGATGGATCAATGGACTGATAAACCGTTACATCTGCGCCCATATAATTAGTGGTCTTTCTTGCATTTCTGGCAGTTTCCCGCTGTTTTTGCATGGCTGCCTTAAAGCCTGCTTCATCCACACCAAACTGCTTTTCTTCCAGAATCTCAAGAGTTAAATCAAGCGGGAATCCATAGGTATCATAAAGCTTGAACGCATCCTCTCCGGAAAGAACTTTGATCCCTTTTTTTACCATATCTTCTTCCAGATCATTTAAAATGGCAAGCCCCTGGTCAATGGTCTTATTAAACTTATCTTCTTCCTGTGTAAGAACCTTTAAAATCATGGCTTTCTTCTCTTCCAGTTCCGGATAACCGTCCTTTGAAAGTTCAATCACAGTAGTCGATAAATCTGCAAGGAATTTACCTTCAATACCAATCAGTCTTCCATGACGTGCAGCCCTTCTTAAAAGACGGCGCAGTACATATCCTCTGCCTTCATTCGACGGCATAATTCCATCGGAAATCATAAAGGTACAGGAACGTACATGATCGGTGATGAGGCGGAGGGATATATCAACATCCCCATCCTTTTTATATTCTGTATTCGCAAGGGTTGCAACGCGGTTTAAAAGTGCTTTAATGGTATCTACATCGAAAATGGAATCCACATCCTGAACCACTACTGCAAGACGCTCCAGACCCATACCTGTATCTATATTCTTCTGCTTTAATTCTTCATAGTTACCCTGACCGTCGCTCTCAAACTGGGTAAATACGTTATTCCATACTTCCATATAACGGTCACAGTCACAGCCTACGGTACAGCCCTGCTTTTTACAGCCATACTTTTCGCCGCGGTCATAATAAATCTCAGAACAAGGACCACAAGGACCCGCTCCATGCTCCCAGAAGTTGTCTTCCTTACCAAACCGGAAGATACGCTCTGGCGCAATACCGATCTCTTTGTTCCAGATCTCAAATGCTTCATCATCGTCTAAGTATACGGAAGGATACAGCCTGTCCGGATCCAGTCCGACTACCTCTGTTAAAAATTCCCATGACCAGTGAATTGCTTCATTCTTAAAGTAATCTCCGAATGAAAAATTGCCAAGCATCTCAAAAAAAGTGCCATGGCGGGCAGTCTTGCCAACATTCTCAATATCACCGGTTCTTATACACTTCTGGCAGGTTGTTACTCGTTTTCTTGGAGGAATCTCCTGACCTGTAAAATAAGGTTTTAAGGGTGCCATACCCGAGTTGATCAATAACAAGCTGTTATCATTATGTGGAACCAGGGAGAAGCTTTTCATCGCTAAATGTCCCTTACTCTCAAAGAATTCCAGGTACATTCTCCTCAGTTCATTCACACCGTAGTTATTCACGTTACTGTCCTCCGTTTGTTATTTAGTCTCATTCGCATCAGCTGCGGCACTGATGGCGTCTTTATGATCTCTGTATTTCTTTCCGCATACAATTCCTCCCCAGGAAATAAACAGGAAAATCAGGAATTTAATAGCGGTTCCCAGGAAACTTGCAAATATTTCTGTCATTATTTTTTCCTCCCGAAAGTTATTATAATATCGCTCATTTTATTATCCTATCACAAGGGATTTTATTTAGCAAGATATTCATTTGTTATTTTTCTTACACAATAGAAAAAAGTACGGCAAAAACCGTACTTTTTATTCTTTCTATGGAGTAAGAAATTCCTCATACTCTGCGATCAGATCATAAGCCCTCTCTCTGGTGGATTCCGCGAGAGAAGCAGTATATTCCAGTTCTTCCAGAGAGCCGCCGCTGTATTTCTTCGCAGCTTCTTCTGCTTTTAAATCCCTGTCTTTAATCCAGGACTGCTGTGATGCTTCCAGCTTTCTTTTTGAGTCTTCGGGCAGGCTTTCGGAAATTGCCTCATATATTGTATTCTGCTCCCGGTTCCATAGCTTCAGTTCTTTGTCAGCCAGAGCTTTCATGGAATATGTGTTTGAGTCTGCAGAATCCTCCCTCATCTTTTTAATCTGGGCATCCAGTTCTTTGAAATGCTTTCTGAAATAATCGGCGCTTTCATCAGGAGCTGCTGCCTGAGGTGTCTTGGCCTTTGAATCCGGAGTGATCGGTGTAATGACTGGTTCCGGTCCAACTGACTGGGTTTCACTTTCTTCGGATATATCTGTATCTCCTGCATCCGGCTCCGGCTCTGCCATAAGTGCACGCTTCATCATCGGACCCTGGGTATCCTGAAGCTGGGCATTCTCGCTATTCTCTTCAGAGGTGATTGATTCCGAAGATGCTTCCGTTTCAACGACATCGGATTTCTTCTGTACTTCTTTTTGCATCATGATATCCGGAGAGATCTGCCGGACAGTATCGCTTCCTGCTGCTTTCTCTTCTTTTGAAAGCGGGCTGTCCTCGGAATATCCTGAAACTACGGAAGAATTCGTTGTGCTGTCTTTACCATTTACAAAGCTGAAGGTAGCAAAGGTCACCAATATACCGATGACCAGTATACTTCCTATTACAATCCAAATCCCTCTGTTTCTATTCATGACTTTTCATCCTAACATGATTTAATAAAATTACCATATCACAAATAAAAAAGAAAGAAAATAGGAAACTGGATTTAGTAAGAGATTGTAAGAGATATGTAAGTTTTATCACAACTTTATCTCTTTAGGAAATGCCTTCATCCGTAAGCAGATCATGTCCGTCAGCTGCACTGGTTGCCAGAACATCACACCTTTCATTCATCGGATGACCAGCATGTCCTTTTACCCAGTGAAAGGTTACCTGATGCATCTCTTTTGCCCTCAGCAGGCGCTCCCATAAATCAATATTCTTTACAGGACCGCTCTTTCCTCTTTTCCAGTCATTTTTCACCCAGTTATCAATCCAGTGCTGGTTAAATGCATCAGTTAAATATTTGGAATCTGAATACAGCTCCACCTGGCACGGGCGTGTTAACGCTTCCAGACCTGCTATGGCCGCCATCAGTTCCATTCGGTTATTCGTCGTTTTCACATATCCTGCAGACATGGATTTTTCATGGAGCTGCCCTGTGGAATCTGTAAACTGCAAAATCGCGCCGTAACCTCCCGGTCCGTCAGGATTTCCTCTTGCAGCTCCATCTGTAAATAATTGTACCTTTGTCAATTTCTCACGTTCTCCTTATTCTTATCTGTCCCATTTATCACACAATGAATTAATCTGATCCGCAAATTTAGCCAGATCTTTATTGGCTCCGCCTTCATTATGACGGATCACCTGCAGCAAACGCTCACCTGCCGCAAACAGCCGGCCGTAAACACCAACCGGTTTTTTAGCAGTTTCGGGCGCTTTGACCACTGCGATTCCTTCTGTTTCATCCACCCATCTGCCAAGAACCAGATCATAGATGGAACCAGAATAGGGTGCACTCACTTCGTAAGCATACTCTTTTCTTAAAAGCTGTTCAAAGGAATTACAGACCAGATCATCGCCATGAACCAAAAATACTTGTCGCGGTTTTTCTTCAAATGCATTCAACCAGGCAATCAATCCTTCCATATCTGCGTGGGAACTCATCCCACCCATCTGTTCAATATGGGCCTCCACCTGTATGGTTTCACCAAAAAGCCTTACATCGGTGCTTCCATCGATCAGGCTTCTGCCAAGCGTCCCTATGGACTGATAGCCCGTAAAGACAATGGTACACTCCGGGCGCCACAGATTATGTTTTAAATGGTGCCGGATACGTCCGGCATCGCACATTCCTGCAGCCGATATAATAACTTTGGGCTTTGAATTAAAATTGATGTTTCTGGAATCTTCACTGGTTACGGAAAGCTTCAGACCCGGAAATGATATGGGATTAATCCCGTTCATAACCAGATCCCTGGTTTCCTCATCATAACAATCTGCCAGATTGTCTTTAAAAATCTGTGTTGCCTCAACGGCAAGAGGGCTGTCAACGTATACCTCAAATCCATCGTGTCCTGTAATCAGTTTCTCGGTCTTAATCCGCCGGAACATATATAGCAGCTCCTGGGTTCTTCCTACAGCAAAAGCAGGTATTACCACATTCCCGCCCCGGTCAAGGGTTTTTTGGACAATGCCTGCAAGCACACTCACATGATCTGGTATTTTGCCATGAAGACGATCCCCGTAAGTACATTCCATGACTACATAATCGGCATCCTTTATATATTGCGGATCGCGGATTAACGGCTTGTTCTTGTTGCCGATATCGCCTGAGAAAACAATTTTCCTGGAGCAGCTTTCTTCTCTGATCCAGGTTTCAATGGAAGCGGAACCAAGAAGATGACCCACGTCGGTAAACCGAATGGTGAAGCCATCTTCCAGTTCAACTTTTTCGTTATACTGATAGGACCGGAACAGTTCCAATACCCCCATGGCATCATTCATTCCGTAAAGGGGCTCTTCTTCCGGAAGACCTGCACGCCTTGCTTTCCGATTTTTCCATTCTGCCTCTGACTCCTGAATGTGGGCACTATCCTTTAACATAATTGCGCAAAGATCCGCTGTGGCATCGGTAGAAATCACCTTTCCCCGGAAGCCTCTGGCATAAATAAAAGGAAGCAGCCCTGCATGGTCAATGTGTGCGTGAGTCAGCAGCACATAATCAATCTGGGCGTAGCTGACAGGCAGGCTGGCATTTTCAAATCGGTCAATCCCCTGCTCCATTCCGCAGTCCACAAGAACCCTTAACCCTGCCGCTTCCAGATAATGACAGCTTCCGGTTACCTCGTGGGCTGCGCCGATGAATGTCAATTTCATAAAAGCCCTCCTTTTGTATTTGTTTTTCCTATTATACCATTAATTTAGATAATAATGCAAATCATACCGCCATTACTATCGTTAATTATTTTTTGGAGGGTGTCCTGCAGCTTCATCTGACAATCTTCCGTAAGCTGGGATACTTTTGTCTGAATTCCGTCTTCTACGATCTGTTCAATGGATTTTCCAAAGATATTGGTGTTCCAGATACCTTCTTCACTCTCTCTTGCATTTTCCTTAATATAGGCAATTAAATCCTCTGCCTGCTGCTCACTTCCTACGATGGGGGCAATCTCAGTCTGAATATGGGCTTTGATTAAATTAATGGAAGGAGCTTCCGCACGCATTTTTACACCGTACTTATTTCCATGTTTAATCACCTCAGGCTCATCAAGCATAATTTCCGAACGCTCCGGAGTCACAACCCCATAACCTTTCAGTCTGACCTGGCTCATGGCCTGATTGACCTTTTCATATTCTTTTTTCATTTTTGCAAGCTCACTTAAGGTCTGCATCAGCTGATATTCCCCTTCAATGGGAATTCCCACGTAATCACTTAAAATCTGATAATAATAGCTGTCATCCACATCCATGTCAACGGATACGCTTCCGTCTGCCATGTTCATGTTCTGGACTTTAATCCCGCGGATACTTTCTGTTTCTCCGTTAAATAACCCGGAAGATACATCCCTCATCTGTGTAACCTTTTTTACCATGTCTTTCGCTGCCTGAATTACCTGAGCCTTTAACCAGTGAGTGGCAGGAAGAATTTCAAGCCATTTTGGAATGTAAAAATCCATTTCCGTTACAGGGAATTCCTTTAATACCCGTTCCAGAATATTTCCAACATCTTCTTTCTTTAACTGCTCACAGTTAATAGGCATTACTGTTACACCATATTTCTGATTCATATCGTTTGCCAGGGCAACGGTTTCCTCTGAATATGGTTTTGCAGAATTCAGTAGTATGAGAAATGGTTTTCCAAGATTTTTAAGCTCCGAGACGGTACGTTCTTCTGCGGCTATGTAGTTGGGGCGCTTCAGTTCACCGATAGAACCGTCTGTGGTAACAACAACTCCAATGGTGGAATGATCATTGATAACTTTTCTGGTTCCGATTTCTGCTGCTTTCGTAAATGGAATTTCATAATCAAACCACGGTGTTTTTACCAGACGTTCTTCATCGTTTTCAATATGCCCCGCTGCTCCGTCTACCATAAATCCCACGCAGTCGATCAGGCGGACCTTGGTTTCAATCTCATCTCCCAGGCGGATGGTTGCGGCCTCTTTGGGAATAAATTTAGGTTCCGTCGTCATAATGGTCTTGCCGGCTGCGCTTTGTGGCAGTTCGTCCCTTGTCTGAGTTTTCTGGTGTTCGTCTTCCATGCCCGGCAGTACCATCAATTCCATAAAACGCTTGATAAAGGTGGATTTTCCTGTTCTGACGGGGCCAACAACTCCAATGTAGATTTCTCCGTTGGTCCGGGCTTTGATATCATTGTATACGTTATAATTGTCCATAAAGATTCCCCCTTCTGTGCTGTTACATAATATGCGGGGGTGAAAAGATTATTCCCTTTTCTTTTTCAACCGTTTAAGGATGGATTTACCGGTGTTTATAATTTTTCCATACTCTTTTTTAGAAATGATTCCTTCATAGAGAGCCTCCTTCAATTCACCGCCATTGAGTGTCATTACCCGGCCGTCAGCCGTGTGCGTGATTTCCAAATGCAGCAAGGTATAAGTCAGGGATTGATCCTTATGATACAGTAAGTTCCTGATGATATAATAGTGCTCTCTCACCACCTCTTTACAGCTGTTAAAAACTGTTTTCCGATACCAGTCCTCACCATCCGGAAAAAACAGATGATATTCTTTTTCTGTTGTATTCCAGCAAACCGGTTCTGTTTCGTCATCAATAGAAAAGAAATAGTTTATTTCCTCGCGGGGGATCTTGCAGCTAAATCCATGACTGCCTTTTCGTGTTTCCCTGTAAGCATGACTGACCTCGCCTTTGTAAAGACCGGAAGCATCATCGTAGAAAAGTCCAAAAGTGGGAAATCCGTAAGGGCTGGTAAAATTCCGAAACAGTCGCTTATGAGCCTCTTCTATGGTAAGATTTAACTTATCAAACAGCTGTTTTGAAGTAATTCCCCTGGCAGTAATCTGAGTCACTCCGGCAAACATGGATAAGAAGATTTCATTGCCTTTAAAAATAAAACTGGTGCCATTGGCCTTTAGGACCTCTAATGCTGCGCTCCTGGCAGCCGGATACCCTTCTCCTCCTAAATTCACTGCAAACTTATCACCTGCCAGCCGGTAAAGACTGCAATCTGTGCCCATTAATTCTTCCATTCGCCGCAGGGCATGTAACGCGGCGGCCTCTCCAGCATCTTTTCCATAGCAGGTTTTAATAAAACGGATTCCTACAATATCAAAACAAACAATAGTTGAGCATTCTCTTGCATTTAATTCTTCTGTCAGGCCGCTTAAATCAAACCGTCTGCGAAAAACACCGCATTCATCGCAAATAAACTCCTGTTTTGGATAAAGTCCGTAAAAATGCCTTTTCTTTCTGTATACCCCCGGAGTCTCCTGCCATATCTTATAAAATGCTCTGGTGAAAACTTCCTGGGACCCAAATCCATAATAAAAGGCTACCGAACAGGCCGATTCCTGGGTTTTTATCAGCCGGCATGCTGCTTCTGAAATCTTTCTTCTGTTTACATATTCCATCATCCCATACTGGAATACTTTATGAAATAAGTATTTTAAATTGGAAACGGAATAATTGCAGGCCTCTGCAATCTCTTCTGGTAATATTGTTTCTTTGATGTGATCTTCCACATACTGAATCGCAACATTTAATATATTATAACTGTCCACTTTTTTCTCCTGATTGAGAGGTGTATATTTTTCGTACAATTTCATCAATTTCTGGCTTCTTAATTGTAATGTCTGTAACTTCAAAAAGTTCCGAAGTGCAGCTTAGCAGATCATTCATGGAAACAAGTCTGGGATTTATACTGTAAGTATGACAAAAAGGCTGCTCTTTCACAAGCTCTACACCATCGAAAGACAAGGGTTTTTTTAAGCTTTGGAATGCAACCTCCACATAATACTGGTCTGCTCCCTGTGATTTAAACGAGGCAAGTGTCTGGTCCAGCATCAGTGTTCCATGATCAATCATCATAATCCGGTCGCAGATTTCTTCTATATCAGCCATATCATGGGTTGTAAGAATTACCGTTGTCTTCTTCTCACGATTTAACTGTCTTATAAACTTTCTTATTTTGTCCTTTACCACTACATCAAGTCCGATGGTTGGTTCGTCCAGATATAAAATATCGGGATCGTGCAAAAGAGCAATCGCCAGTTCTGCTCTCATTTTCTGCCCAAGGCTTAATTGCCGTACCGGTTTATTTAAAAAAGACTGCATCTCTAAAAGTTCTGTAAACATCTGCGTATTTTTTCGGAACTGTACTTTATCAATACCATACATTCTTCGGTACAGTTCAAAGGTATCTTCCATGGGTAGGTCCCAGTTGAGCTGAGATCTCTGACCAAATACAACGCCAATGTGCTTTGCATTTTCTTTTCTGTTTTCCCAGGGGACCAATCCGCCGGTTGTTATGGTTCCGCTTGTAGGCGTAATGATTCCTGTCAGCATTTTAATGGTTGTGGATTTCCCGGCTCCATTAGGACCAATGTATCCCACCAGTTCTCCTTTATCTATTGTAAAGGATAAATCATCCACTGCTTTTTTAACATCATAGCTGCGATTAAACAGGGTGGAAAGAGTTTTTTTTAATCCCTGAGGACGTTTAAAGCTTTTAAATTCTCTGGTTACATGATCAACTGTAATATATGACATCGTTACCCTCCGCTTTCATTTTACGATCCCGTGCTCTGGTAGGCCTTAAGCCCCTTTTTCCAGAATCTGTAAGCAATAAAGAATACACCAGCTCCCACAAAAGGTGTGAGAAACAAAAAAATCGGTGATGGCATCCCCTCCTGTCTGTTAACAAATAGCTGGACAGGATAAAAATTTATAAATCCATATGGCAGTAGAAAGGTTAGCAAAAACCGGATACCACCGTGGTAAATCGTAAGGGGATACTGGAGAAAGCTGGTGAGGTTCCTATAAAAAAGGCGATACAGCCCGTCGCTTTTTAAAAACCAGAATGCAGGAACAGTTGTTACCATGAAACCAGCAGCCTGTATCAGCGAAGCTCCGGCTATATCGAGAATCAGCCAGATCATTTGATAAAAGGACAAAGAGACCCCCAGTTTGTGCAGACTGATTCCTATCATTGCTCCGGCTATCACATAATTACTGGTATACCCAGCGCTTATTTTTGTACAGATCAGATAAATAAGAGGATTCACTGGTTTTGTTAAAATACCATCCAGCTCTCCGCTTCGAATCAATCGTGGCAGCTTACCGAAACCTCCCATAAAAAACGTTCCTGCTATGGAATAAGAAAGAACATCAAAGGCATATAAAAGAAGAATCTCATATAACCCCCAGCCTGCCACAGGTCCCACTTTATTCAGTAAAATAACCAGCAGAATAAAACCGGAAGACCATCCCAGCAATTTTGCAATCATACGCATAAAATACTGTCCTCTGTATTCCAGCTGTGTCAGGAAAGCGACTTTCGCAAATGCACCATACAAACCAAACATAAACAATCAACCTCCCTGAATTTCTATACTGCTTTGAATCTGTTTCCATAAAAGCCGCTCTGCCATAAACAGAATGAGTACCCAGGAAAGCTGAATAAGCAATATTTTTTGCCATTGTTCTGCCTCCTGCATACCAAGCCATATAGAAATAGGTTTATATGCCACATAGGAGAAAGGGAGAAAATCGCATAACGATTTCAGCCAGTCTGGATAAAACCAGAGAGGAATATCAATTCCTGAAAAAAGAAGAAATAACCCATCTGCTATCATGCGCGTATAAGTGCCGTCTTTCATCCAAAAGACCATCAGCCCTATAATGTACTGGATAAAAAACATAATCAGCAGTCCCAAAAACAGGCTGACCAGAAAAATCAAAACAGTTCCCGGCTCCGGGATGGGCAATTTCCAAATTATAAATGACACTGTTGCAATGAAAATCCCTTCAAACAGAACGTGATACAAATTCTCTCCTAATTGTCCAAAGAAATAATACCATTTTAAAGATATGGGGCGGATAAAATCAATCGCAATCATCCCTGTACGGAAACGATCTGCCAGTTCCTCTGCTATCCTTGAATATAATAAACCACTAACCATGGCAGCTATGACTGAATAAGAAACTAATGTTTCAAAACTTATGTTCTTTATGCTGCCTGCATTTAAAATTGCCTGCCAGATACAGATTTTTATGTAAATACCAAGCCAGTCACCAGCCATCTGAAAAAGTAGATTCCATTTATACTGAAATTGCTGCCGAAAGCAGCATTTTATAAGTACCCAGTACATATCCTTCCTCCCTTGTTTTTAGAATACTGTAACTTATCTTACCATAATCAACTGTCGCTTTCTTGATTTTTTGGACAAACTTTTTGGTCTTAAGGCACAAAAACAAATGCCACAGCAAGGAAAAGCCTTGCTGCAGCATCTGTTTAACCTGTTTTATTCACTTAAATACGCCTTCTTAACAGAATCATCATTCATCAGTTCTTTGGCATCTCCGCTTAACACAATGGAGCCTGTTTCCAAAACATAAGCACGGTTTGCAATGGATAATGCTTTCTTCGCATTCTGCTCTACCAAAAGTACGGTTGTTCCTGATTTGTTGATTTCCTGTATAATATCAAAGATTTCATTTACATAAATTGGTGAAAGTCCCATAGACGGCTCGTCCAGAACGATAACCTTGGGGTGACTCATGAGAGCACGTCCCATGGCAAGCATCTGCTGTTCGCCTCCGCTTAATGTACCAGCGGGCTGGTTCTTTCTTTCTAAAAGTCTGGGGAAACGCTTGTAGATCATCTGAAGAGTTTCTTCAATCTCGTTCTTGTCTCTTCTTGTATAGGCACCCAGTTTCAGGTTTTCATAAACGCTTAAAGCCGCGAAAACCCTTCTTCCTTCCGGAACGTGGGCCATGCCCATGCCTACGATTTTGTCCCCTCTGATTTTGGTAATATCATGACCATCAAACTGTATGTTACCGGATGCTGCCTTAATCAGACCGGTTATTGTATGAAGAGTGGTTGTTTTACCAGCACCATTGGCACCGATCAATGCAACAATCTCTCCCTCTTTTACTTCAAAGGAAATATCTTTTAACGCCTTAATGACGCCATAATATACTTCCAGATTTTTTACTTCAAGTATTGCCATGTAGAAAGCCTCCTTATTCTCCCAGATATGCCTTGATGACTTCCGGATCATGAAGCACATCCGCTGTTTTACCCTGGGTAAGCACCTGACCGAAATTCAGCACCGTCAAACGCTCACAGATCCCGGAGACAAGCTTCATATCGTGTTCTATTAACAGAATGGTCATATCAAAATTATCCCGTACAAAACGTATGGTATCCATAAGTTCAGCCGTTTCATTGGGATTCATACCAGCAGCCGGCTCATCAAGAAGCAGGAGCTTTGGACCAGTGGCAAGTGCTCTGGCTATCTCAAGCTTTCTCTGCTTTCCATAAGGCAGATTGGACGCAAGGGTATCCTTCTCTTTATCCAGATCAAAGACCTTTAAAAGTTCTACCGCCTTCTCATCCATCTGCTTTTCAACCTTATAATAATTAGGAAGCCTTAAAATTCCGGCAACGGTGGAATAGGGATGACTGTTGTGAAGACCTGTTTTTACATTATCAAGAACTGTCAGATCCTTAAAAAGACGGATATTCTGAAATGTTCTTGCAATTCCGGCACGGTTAATATCTACCGTTTTCTTTCCGGTAATATTGTTGCCATCTAACAATACGGTACCGGCATTTGGCTTATAAACTCCGGTTAAAAGGTTAAAAATCGTGGTTTTCCCCGCACCGTTTGGTCCGATCAGACCATACAGCTGTCCCTTTTCTATGGTAATGCTGAAATTATCCACGGCCCGAAGACCGCCAAATGAAATTCCAAGGTTATTAATTTCAAGTAAAGCCATGATTATACCCTCTCCTTCTTCGCCCTGTTCAAATGAAAATAACGTTTTCTGAAATCGATCAGTTTCGGACTCCAGTTAAAAATCATCATGACGATCAGAATGATGGCATAAATCAGCATACGATAAGCATTTAAACCTCTTAACAGCTCAGGAAGCAGCGTCAGAAGGACTGCTGCAATCATAGACCCGCGGATATTCCCGATTCCTCCAAGTACTACAAACACCAGGATCATAATGGACTGGTTATAGCCAAAATTCTTCTGAGTGGCTGTCAGGGAAGAAAGGTTATGGGAGTATAATACGCCGGCAACTCCTGCAAGGGAGGCAGAGATGGTAAATGCCATAAGTTTATACTTGGTTATATTAATTCCAATGGATTCAGCTGCAATTCTGTTATCGCGGACAGACATGATCGCACGTCCGGATCTGGAATTGATCAGGTTGAGAACAATGAAGAGGGTAATCAAAGTTAGGAGTACACCTATGGTGAAGGTGGAGTTCTTTGGTGTACCGGTAATTCCCTGTGCGCCATTTAATATGATTGTTCCGCTTTTTTCCATATTAAGAGCCATAGCATTTTTCATGGAAAAATGAAATCCGTTTGAATCCTTTCCAAGATAAAGTACATTTACAACATTCTTAATAATTTCGCCAAAAGCCAGTGTTACAATTGCCAGATAGTCACCTCTTAGCCTTAAAACTGGGATTCCCACAACAATACCGGCAGCTGCAGCTGCTGCTGCGCCCACTAGAATTGCAAAGAAAAAGCGAATGCCTGCATTTGGTATGGAATCCATCATGGAGATGGAGAATATAGAGCTGGAAAACGCTCCCATACACATAAAACCTGCATGTCCAAGGCTGAGCTCGCCCAGAATACCAACCGTCAGATTCAGAGAAATCGCCATAATGCTGTAGATACAAAGAGGCACTAAAAGGCCCTTCATCAGACTGCTGACCTGTCCAGCAGAAATTAACAGCTGTACAATGATAAATGCCGCAATTACAATGCTGTAAGTAATTAAATTTGTTCTAAATGTTTTATCAATATGAAACTTTTTTGCTGTACTTTTTTCCATTTCGTCCACCTATACTTTCTCGTTGATCTTCTTGCCGAGAATGCCGGTAGGCTTCACAAGAAGGACAACGATGAGAACTGCAAAAACGATGGCATCGGAAAGCTGGGATGAAATGTAAGCCTTGCTTAAGTTTTCAATAATACCCAGAAGCAGGCCTCCGATTAATGCGCCGGGAATAGAACCGATTCCGCCAAATACAGCGGCTACGAATGCCTTAATTCCAGGCATGGATCCGGTATATGGGGTGAGGGTCGGATAGGCGGAGCAAAGAAGTGCACCTGCAATGGCAGCCAGTGCAGAACCAATTGCAAAGGTAAGTGCAATGGTGCCGTCTACATTAATTCCCATCAGCTGGGCTGCGCCCTTGTCTTCAGATACTGCCAGCATGGCCTGTCCTGCTCTTGTCTTCTTAATGAAAGTAGTCAGACCAATCATAATGATTACACAGCTGATAATTGTAACGATTGTCTCTCCGGAGATCGTAAGCTTTCCATCTGCCAGCTTTAATGCCGGAACTGTTACAACAGAAGTAAAGGACTTTGGATTGGAACCAAAAACAAGCAGTGCGATGTTTTGAAGCAGGTAGCTCACACCGATTGCCGTAATCAGAACTGCCAGAGGACTTGCCATACGTAAAGGACGATAAGCGACGCCCTCAATGACCACGCCCAGTACAGTACATAGAATAACCGCAAGGAGAATGCCTGCAACAGGACCTAAGCCCATTGTGCTGACAACTGTGAACACCACGTATCCTCCAATCATAATAACATCGCCATGAGCAAAGTTAAGCATCTTGGCAATGCCATATACCATGGTATATCCAAGAGCAATGATTGCATAAACACTGCCAAGGCTTAAACCATTAATAAAATAGGATATGAAACTCATCATACCAACGCACCTCATTCGTCTTTATTCAAGAAATTTATATCAAAGAAGAGGGTCGTCCCTTGGACGGCCCTCCAGCGGGTCATTTTACATTGCTGTATAAACGCCGTTTACAATTTTTACTGCTTTTGGAGCCTTATCCGGTTCTCCGTCTGCAGTCCATTTCATATTCTCACCGGTCAGACCGTTGATTGAAATTTCAGTCATTGCAGTTTTTAACTTATCACAGATTGCAGAAGCGTCCATATCTGCTGTAACACCAGATTTTTCAGCTGCTGCTTTTACAGCATAAACTGCATCATATGCATCTGCTGCAAACTGGTTTGGAGTCTCATTGTATTTCTCTTTAAAAGAAGTTACAAATTTCTGAGTAAGATCATCTTTTGCATCAGCTGCAAAAGGTGTTAAAAGCATTACATTCTCAGCAAGTTTTGTATCGAAGTTCTCTACTGTAAGAAGTCCGTCAAGACCATCACAGCCAAAGAATGCAGGAGCATATCCCATCTGTTTTGCCTGGGCAAGAATTAAAGCTGCCTGGGAATAGTAAATAGGAAGGAAAACAAGTTCTGCACCGGAATCCTGTGCTTTCTGAAGCTGTACAGAGAAGTTTGTGTTGTTATCTGCTGTAAATGCTTCATCAGAAGCAATTTCGATGCCCTGATTAGCTGCTTCGGATATAAATTTGTCATGAATACCAGATGAGTAAACATCTGAGCTGTCATAAATAACTGCTACTTTCGTCGCCAGTTTGTTCTCACCGATGTACTGTGCAGAAGCGGCACCCTGGTTTGGATCTGAGAAACATACACGGAACTGATTTTCGAACTTGGTACAGTCTACTGCAGATCCGGATGGTGTTAACTGGAACATATTATCGTTGCTTGATTCAGCTCCAACAGCAATACATGGAGCAGAAGTAACTGTTCCTACCAGTAACTGCATACCCCAGTCTTTTAAGGTGTTGTAAGCATTCACTGATTTTTCTGTATCATTTTCGTCATCCTGGAAATTGAATTCAATCTTTGCTCCGTTAATACCGCCGTTTGCATTGATTTCATTCACTGCCAGTTCTGCGCCGTTCTTTACAGCCTGTCCGTAAATTGCAGTACTTCCGCTGATTGGGCCGATCCCGCCGATCTTAATTGTACCCTCTCCTGTTGCTGCGCCGCCGGCTGCGGTGGTCTGTGCTTCACCCTTGGTTTCTGTTCCAGCTGCGGTTGTGCCCTCAGAAGCTTTCCCGCTTCCACAGGCAGTTAAAGATGCCGCCATGGCGATTGCCAAACCAAGACTCAGTAACTTTTTCATAGATTTTTTCACAATCCATTCCTCCTCATGAAACAATTTTATATACGACACATTAACGTTGTAACGTATACATAGTCTTTATAATAGAATGGCTTTTAAAAAATGTCAACTAATTTTGTTTTAAAATAATAAAATAAAGTCTACTTTTGGATTATTCCCACGGAATATCAGAACTTTCAATCGTTTTATCCCGCAGCATCAAATCCCGCACTGCCTCTGATGCAGACTTGCCCTCAAAAAGCACCGCGTTTACCTGCTCTACAATAGGCATGGACACCTCATATTTCTCTGAAAGGGCAAGAGCGGCCTTTGCGGAGTAAATACCTTCCACTACCATCTTTACTTCTTTTGTCGCCTCTTCCATGGTCTTTCCCTGTCCCATAAGAATACCTGCTCTCCGGTTACGGCTGTGCATGCTGGCGCAGGTTACAATCAAGTCACCAATGCCGGATAAACCGCCAAAGGTCTGAATCTTTCCTCCCATCGCCGTACCCAGTCTTGAAATTTCAGCGATGCCTCTTGTAATTAAAGCAGCCTTCGTATTATCTCCATATCCCAGTCCGTCTGCAATACCCGCTGCCAGCGCAATTACATTCTTTAAAGATCCGCCAAGCTCAATCCCTAAAATATCAGGGCTTGTATAGACCCGGAATACCTCACTCATAAAGAGACTCTGAATGTATTCCGCTGTCTTTCTCGTTGTTGCACCTGCCACACAGGTGGTAGGAAGGCTCTTGCTTACTTCCTCGGCATGACTTGGGCCAGATAGCACAGCTACGTCAGCCATAGGAAGCTCTTCTTCCAGAATCTCAGATAATGTCATCAGACTGGATTCTTCAATTCCTTTTGCAACATTCACAACCACCTGCCCATAACGGCAGAACGGATTCATCCGCTTTGCGGTTGATCTCACGTAAACAGAAGGAACTGCTGTGACCAGCAGATCTTTTCCTGTCATAGTTTCTTCCAGATCCTCTGTAAATACCATATGATCCGGAAGTACAAGGTCTGGAAGCGTATGGTGGCGGTGAGTCTGCTGCATCTCCCTTATTTCCTCCGGCAAAGCAGACCACACCGTTACCTCATGTCCATTATTATATAGAAGTACGGACAATGCCATACCCCAGCTTCCTGATCCGATGATTCCAATTTTAGCCATATGACTCACCTCATTTTGTTTTTCCGGATCCAAAAGATATTTTATTTTCTTTGCCATGAATCAGTCTGCCGATATTGGCCCGGTGGCGCCAGAACGCCTGACCGCTGATCAAAGCCGCAACTATGTAAAATTCCGGCAGAAGATTCTGACCAATTCCGTATGCGCCCATGGATCCAAACACACACATCCAGATAAGGAATATAGTTGCTACAACCAGTGAACCAAGAGATACGTATCTGGTAATCAACACAATTAATATAAAAGAAGTCAGGCACAGGAGCGTCATTCTTAAATCTGCCGCCATAATAAGACCTGCAGTAGCCGCAATTCCCTTTCCACCTTTAAACTGCAGATAGAAGGGATAATTATGACCCAGAATGACACCAAAACCGGTATACAGAATCAATAGATAAATCATCTCCGGCTGATTCTGAAACACCAGGCGGACTGCCAGGCAGGGAAGCAACGACTTTAAAAAATCACCGAAAAAGACCACAGCTCCTGCTTTTGGTCCCATAACCCGCAGTGCATTGGTGGTGCCGGAATTTCCGCTTCCGTATTTTCTGATATCAATTTTATGTGTTTTCCCGTAAAAATAACCGGATTGCAACAGTCCGCAAAGGTATCCTGCAATAAGGCAGATCATTCTTTCCATAATTATTGTTCCTTTCCGCTCCGCTCTCTATAAATAAATTTTAAGGATGTTCCCTTAAAGCCGAACGCATCCCTGATTTTGTTCTCAATATATCTTGTATAGGAGAAGTGGGTGAGTTCTTTATCGTTTATAAAGATGACAAAGGTCGGCGGCTTGACAGCTACCTGGGTAATATAATATAGTCTGAGACGCTTGCCTTTATCTGACGGCGGCTGCTGAAGAGCAACTGCTTCCGTCATAATTTCGTTTAAAACTCCGGTTGCCACACGAAGAGTCTGATTCTCCCGGACCATATCAATTAATTCAAACATTTTACTCATTCTCTGTCCGGTCTTAGCTGAGATAAAGATAAATTCCGCATAAGGCATAAAGGAAAGAGTATCTTTAATCTTTTTGGTGTATTCATAAATGGTTTTGTCATTTTTCTCAATGGCATCCCATTTGTTTACAGCCACAATAATTCCCTTGCCCCGTTCATGGGCAATTCCTGCGATCTTGGCATCCTGCTCGGTAACGCCCTCTTCTGCGTCAATTACAACTACCACCACATCAGCCCGCTCTACTGCTGTTACGGTACGGATAATGCTGTATCGTTCCAGTTCTTCTTTGATTTTACTCTTTCTTCTCAGTCCGGCAGTGTCAATAAATACGTATTCCGTGCCATTATGGACGATCTCTGTATCTACGGCATCTCTGGTAGTTCCCGCAATATTGGATACAATAACCCGGTTTTCACCCAGAAGCTGATTAATTATAGAAGATTTACCAACATTTGGTTTTCCGACAATGGCAATTCTTGGACGGTCATCGTCTTCCTCTTCTGACTGAAATGTGCCAAAATGCTTGGCAACCTCATCAAGCAAATCACCTAATCCCAGTCTGGAAGCTGCTGATACCGGAATGGGATCTCCGATTCCCAGATTATAAAATTCATATACATCATTGCCGAACTTCTGGAAACTGTCTACCTTATTCACTGCAAGGACAACCGGTTTTTTCGATTTGCGAAGCATATCTGCCACTTTTGAATCCGCATCTACCAGACCCTGGCGTACATCCACAATAAATACGATAACATCTGCTGTAGCAATGGCGATCTCTGCCTGTTCCCTCATCTGGGAAAGAATGATATCACTGCTGTCCGGCTCAATTCCGCCGGTATCAATCAGGGTAAAATTCATATTCAGCCAGGTACAGTCAGCATAAATACGGTCTCTGGTCACTCCCGGTGTATCCTTAACAATGGAAATGGTCTCACCGGCTAAAACATTAAACAGCGTAGACTTACCCACATTCGGGCGGCCTACGATGGCTACTACTGGTTTACTCATATATTATATCTCCTTTAATTCATATCCGTCATAAGAAGGTTTTTTATTATTCACGTATCCTAAAACAGCGTTAACGAAATCCTGACCGCTTGATTTTACAATATCTACCTGTACTTGTAAAGCATTTTGTACATCCTGACGGGTCAGATCATCAAGAAATACCTCTTCTCCGCTTCGAAACATACACTCAGGAAGGAGAAGTCTCTTCCCAAGAGGTTTTCCCTTCAGCTGGGCAATTAAATCCTGACCTGTAATTAAACCTGCAACAGTAATCTGCTCACCAAAGAAATGATTGACGATGGGGTAGACATGAATGGTCCGTTCCGGGAACTTTTCACAAACCAGTCTTGCATGCTGCTCAATAAATGGGGCTGCAAGGGTTCCTGTGGCAATGGAAAGCTCCTCTGCGGCATCAGCACCCCCTTCTTCTTTCAGGGCGTCTCTCACCTCAGTCTCTAAAAGCCGCAGCATACCCACGCCGTTTTCCAGCTGAATATAGCCGTCATATCTTGATTCCTCCGGCATAGGTCTCTCAGCCAAAATGTAAAACTCATCACTGGCATGAATAAAATGGCTGCCATGTTCTTCAAAAAGCTTCTTCTGCCATCGTTCCACGATCTCTAAAACAGATACCGCATCCTCTTTTTCAATGGGGCTTAAGGGGAACAGGCCGTCTCTGAATCTGGATACGCCTACCGGTACAATGGAGACGCTTTCCATATAGGGCAGATACTTTGACAAATCACTTATGGTTCGTTCCAGTTCTTCTTTGTCATTCACCCCTTTGCAGAGCACAATCTGCCCATTCATGGATACCCCTGCTTCATAGAGCCGGTCAATCTTTGAAAGGGCTTCTCCCGCAAACCGGTTATGAAGCATCCTGCATCTTAACTCGGGGTTTGTGGTGTGTACCGATATATTAATTGGTGCCAGTTTAAACTCAATGATCCGCGCAATGTCGTGTTCACTCATGTTGGTTAAAGTGACATAGTTTCCCTGTAAGAATGAAAGCCTGGAATCGTCGTCTTTAAAATAAAGAGTGTCTCTCATTCCAGGAGGCATCTGGTCAATAAAGCAGAAAATGCAGTTATTCCTGCAGGTACGGTACTCACTCATCAGACCATTCTCGAAAGTAAGTCCTAAATCTTCATATTGATTCTCTATTTCTAATTCCCACTCTTCCCCGTTTTTCTTTCTTACGGTCATAAGAATGGATTCACTGTTTACGTAATACTCATAATCGAAGATGTCTTCCAGTTCATGTCCGTCGATGGAAAGAACTTCATCTCCTGGTTCCAGTTCCAGTTCTTCTGCAATAGAACCGGTGTCTACAGCTTTAATAACATGTCCTCTTTTGCTCATTTCTATATTTACCTTTCTGCAGCTATCTTTTATATCATAGCAAGATTGTTACTCTTTGTAAAGGAAGCGTTTTTTGTTTTTTTCACTGAAATACTGGAAAGACTATTGACGCATTCTGTCATTCAATGGTATAAAAAGATGTAAGATTATAAAAACAGGCAGTCTTACGACTGGCTGTTCATTTATTATGGAGGAATCTTTGTCATGGCAAATGATTATGTATTTAACGACCAGCTACCTGTTGCTCCCCTAAAGATCGCAGCGCTGGAAAGCTGCGGGGAACTGGCCAGGAAGGTAAATGACCATATTGTCGGTTTTCGCAGAAACGATATCGAGGAATTAAAGCGCCGTGAGGCAGATCTTCATTACCGCGGTTACGATATCGACTCATATCTTCTAAGCTGCGAGTGTCCTCGCTTTGGAAGCGGCGAAGCGAAAGGAATCGTCAAGGAATCCGTCCGGGGTACTGATGTTTTCGCGATGGTAGATGTTACTAATTACAGCATATCCTATACAGTGAACGGATATACAAACCACATGTCTCCTGATGATCATTTTCAGGATTTAAAGCGTATTCTCGGTGCATGCGCAGCAACAGCCCACAGGGTAAACGTAATTATGCCATTTCTATATGAAAGCCGCCAGCACAAGAGAACGAAGCGGGAATCCCTTGACTGCGCAATGGCATTAGAAGAACTGGTGAATATGGGAGTAAGCAATATTATTACTTTTGATGCCCATGACCCCAGAGTGCAGAATGCCATCCCTTTAAGCGGCTTTGACAATTTCATGCCGACCTACCAGTTTACGAAAGCAGTTTTAAGACAATATCCTGATTTAAAGATTGACAAAGAACACATGATGGTTATCAGCCCTGATGAGGGTGCCATGGACCGTGCCGTATACCTTGCCAATAACTTAAGCGTGGATATGGGTATGTTCTACAAACGAAGAGATTATTCCAAGATTGTAGGCGGACGTAACCCCATCGTAGCCCATGAGTTCCTTGGTGCTTCCGTAGAAGGAAAAACTGTGCTGATCGTAGATGATATGATTTCATCGGGAGAAAGCATGTTAGATACCGCCAGGGAATTAAAAGAGCGCAAAGCGGACAAGGTCATTGTATGCTGCACCTTCGGCCTGTTTACCAATGGTCTTGATAAGTTTGATGACTTTTACAGCAAAGGATACATCGACAGAGTTGTGACCACAAACTTAAATTACCGTCCCAATGAGCTGTTTAACAGAGAGTGGTATGTTGAAGCCGACATCAGCAAGTATATCGCCGCAATTGTAAATTCCTTAAACCACGATGTATCTATTAGTACAGCATTATCCTCAACGGATAAGATTCAGCAGCTGCTGAAAAAATACAAAGCATAAGCCTGTTGTTTTATGGAATAGAAATCCGGAAGAATCCAAATATTCTTCCGGATTTTTATATCTCTATTCTTTTAAGCTCAGGAATGCTGCCAGATTGCCTCTTTCATTTCCGCAGGTACGGTGAGAGAACAGATAATCTGAATTGCAGTGGGTGCAGATATCAGTTGTCTGTATGTGTTCCGGCTTCACTCCGGCCTCTTTTAACAGGATCTCATTGGCCTTCCACAAATCCAGCATGAACTTGCCATTGTCTTTTTCCCGAAGAATCTGATTCCAGTTCTCCTTTGCAAATGCCTTTTTAAATTCCAGGGCAACCTCTTCCCCCACCTCATAACAGTCCCCGCAGATACTGGGGCCAATACAGACAAGTAAATCTTCTGCTCTGGTACCATAAGCTTCCTTCATTTTATCAATGGTCACTGCCCCCATACGGCTTACAGTACCTCTCCAGCCCGAATGACTGAGACCGATGGCTTTGTGCACAGGATCCAGGAAATATAATGGAACACAGTCTGCAAAAAAAGTAACCAGAGTAATGCCCGGGACATTGGTAATAAGTCCGTCTATATCTTTGTAATCTCTTTCCTTTACAATTCCCTTGCCGGCATCCTCCTCCGTAACAAGACGGACATTGGTGGTATGGGTCTGATAAGACAAAACCATCCGTTTTTCATCCACTCCAAGTACAGCAGCCATTCTCCTGTAATTCTCCATTACGTGATCCGGATTGTCTCCTCTTGTAAATGTAAAATTAAGGGTTGCAAATTTGCCCTCACTGACTCCCCCAAGCTTTGTAGAAAATCCCTGGATCACCATTCCTGTCTTTTCCAGCATAGGAAAGGATAAATAAGGCACCGGATCTGACTCCATATATTTCATTCCCGGTTCTATATTTTTACGCGTCCATATAACACTCATTCCAGCACCTCCCTTTAAAATGCATCCGAAATCAATCGGATTTCCTGACCTAAGATGGCCACTACATCAAATCTGCAAGGGACAGATTCCCCTAACCGGTTCCTGTATAAATACCGTCTCGCTGTGTTCCTGATTTTCAGCTGCTTTCTGGCATCCACCGCTTCGGCAGGGTCTCCCATATTTGCATTTTCCCGGTATTTCACCTCTACAAAAACATAATAGCTTCCATCTTTGGCTATTATGTCAATTTCTCCTGACCTGTCCCGGTAATTCCGCTCCAGAATCTCAAATCCGGCATGCTGTAAATAATCCGCAGCGACCTCCTCAAACCTGGATCCGGTCTCCCTATTATTCATGATTATCCCCAGATACGAAATTTTTAATAAAACTCCGTCTGTGAATGGGACAGGGGCCAAACTCCTTCAGTGCCGCGATATGGGCTCCTGTTCCATATCCCTTATGCTTTGCAAAACCATACTGGGGAAAAAGTTTATCATACTCTTCCATCATATGATCTCTGGTTACTTTTGCCATAATACTGGCAGCTGCGATTGACACGCTTTTTCCATCCCCTTTCACAATGGGAATCTGGGGAATGTTAAGACCCGGAATGGTCACCGCATCATTTAAAAGAACCTCCGGCAGCATTCCCAGTTTGGAGACTGCTGTTCTCATGGCTTCATAAGTTGCCTGTAAAATATTGATCTCATCAATCCGGTCCGGTCCTGCCATACCAATCCCGATTGCCAGTGCTTTTTCCTGTATCTCTTCAAACAAAGCCTCTCTGCGTTTTTCAGACAGCTTTTTTGAATCATTCAAAAAAAGAATTTCACAATCTCTGGGTAATATAACCGCTCCTGCAACCACAGGACCGGCTAAAGGTCCTCTACCTGCTTCGTCAATTCCGCAAACCAGTACATGGGCCTCATATTCCCGTTCAAATTCCTTCATCACTTCCAATCGCTTCAGCTCTTCTAACCGTTTCTCTTCCGTTAATTTTCTCATCTTATTCTCTCCAGTGATTTCATTAAAAACAAGGACCTGCTCTGAAAAATGAGCCGGCCCATTGATGTATTCTTATGATTGCTTCGGAGTCTCAAGAGTGAGACGTCCTAATTTACCGCTTCTGAAATCCTCAATCAGCAAATTGGATGCCCGGTTTAAATCCAGTTCTCCGCCTCTTGCAAGGCAAGCTCTGGCTCTGGCGATCTGCATCAGGCCCTCCAGGGGATCTTCCGCAGACAGGGCATAACGCTCTGATAATACCTGAGGATAGGAGTTCCTTAAAAAGCGGATCAGTTCCATGGCAAGCTCTTCTTTATTTAAGATTTCATCATTGATGGAACCAATGAGAGCAAGACGGATTCCTACCTGCTGATCTTCAAATCTTGGCCACAGGATTCCGGGTGTATCAAGAAGTTCCAGGCTTTTGTTCAGGCGGATCCATTGATTTCCCTTTGTGACACCTGGTTTATTGCCGGTCTTTGCGCAGGCCTTGCCTGCAAACGAGTTAATAAATGTGGATTTTCCCACATTGGGGATTCCCACTACCATGGCACGTACCGGTCGGTTTAAAATTCCCCTTCTCCGGTCACGTTCAATCTTTTCCTTACAGGCTTCCAAAACAACACCATTAATTGATTTTAAGCCTGCACCGCTTTTTGAATTTACTTTTACAACATGGCAGCCTTTTTCTTCAAAATAAGACGCCCATGCATTGTTACACCGTTCATCTGCAAGATCCGATTTATTCAGCAGTACCAGACGGGCTTTTCCCGCACCCAGATCATCAATATCCGGATTCCGGCTGCTTAAAGGCACTCTTGCATCTACCAGTTCGATAATCAAATCAATTAATTTGATATCTTCTTTCATTGCCCTTTTGGCTTTGGTCATATGACCAGGATACCATTGTATATTCATAACATTCCTCTATTTCGAACGAATTAATTCCAACTTTACAAGGGGCAGCATACGTAACCATATTTTCCCTTTGATCTGACTGCCGCTTACATTCCCGATATTGGAAAAACGGCTGTCTTCACTGCTGTCCCGGTTATCTCCTAATAAAAAATATTCCTCTTCCCCCAGCTTCATCGGCTTTTCAGCCAGCCCCGCCAGGGATATCCGGCCAAGTCCTGCCGGCTCTTCTAACTTTTCGCCATTGATATAGATCTCATCGTTTTTAATCTGCACCGTTTCTCCAGGCAGTCCAACGATACGCTTTACATTCATCTTCTGGTCTTCTCTTTGAAACACAACTACATCAAACCGGTCCGGCTTCCCGAAATCATAGGACAGGCGATCCATTAAAACAACATCGCCGGACGCAAAAAGGGGGAGCATGGAATGTCCCGCAACAACGATCTGAGTTCCATAAGCATAGACCAGAAACAATGCAAATGCAATCACTACAACGATGTCAACTATCCAGTTGACAAAATGGCGGAGTCTGTTATTATCTTCACTATGATAAAAATCCATTCTGATACCCCACCTACTAAAGAAAGGGACAATTTACATTGTCCCTCTCAAATGTTCCGGAATTATTTAACCAGTTCTTTGACCTTAGCAGCCTTACCAACTCTGTCTCTTAAGTAATTCAGTTTTGCTCTTCTTACTTTACCCTTTCTTACAACTTCAACGTTGTCTACGGAAGGGGAATGTAATGGCCAGGTTTTCTCTACGCCGATACCGTTAGAATTCTTTCTTACAGTAAAGGTTTCTCTGGCTCCGCCGTTCTGTCTCTTGATAACGGTTCCTTCGAAAATCTGGATTCTTTCGCGGGTTCCCTCTTTGATCTTGTTGTATACTTTTACAGTATCACCAACGTGGAAAACCGGTACGGTCTGCTTTAACTGAGCTGCTTCAATATTCTTAATAATTTCGTTCATTGTGTGAACCTCCTTGATTTTTATTTGATGTTCTTAATACTTCATACTGGAATCCGTAGCAGAGGACCATCGCCTTTTCATCACAACATTTTGTATTTTAACATAAAGGATTGTCGAATGCAACCTTTTTATTGATTATTATTCCCGTAAGTTTATGCGGTTAAACATACCAGGTGATTTCAACTTCAGCCTGTTTAAAATAATAAAAACAAGTTGGGAATAATCATGGCAATGGCTGCAGCATAGATAGCATCTAACCATACAACGGAGCCAATTGCTCCCACATAGATCAGCCCAATTACAGGTGCCACAATCATTTTAACCAGCACATTTACATTTTTATTTTTCAGTATATTATTTACCAATACCTTAGCGTCACCAGTACTGGGAAATGCATGCATAAGAGCGGAAAATCCGATCCAGCCCAATATTAGATTTAATGGATTTGAGTAATCTTTAAAAACAATTAAATCTATGGAAGCCGGTGATAAAATGATCATACCAATCAGTGTATTGATTAAAAACGGTCCTGTAGAAATCAAAAAAGTTTTCAAAGGATCCTGTGTTGCTTCATGTAATACATATCCACAAGTATTGGAAAACTGAAAATATTTCACCTCATATACTGGAACCCTCATCAGGCGGCAAAAAATCTGGTGCGCAAGTTCATGAATGATCACACCTGGAAATGTGACAACTGATACAACGATACCTGGAACAAAAAACATAGCAAGGCCTCCTCCTTATTCGTCTATATAATACTCATGGAGAGATAAGTTCCCATCCAGATAACTCTTAAAATCTGCATCTAATTCATTTCCCTTGGAAATATACTCTTTAACAAGTGCATCTGCATCCGTGTTCTTTGCGTTTTCTTTCAGCGCAATCAAATAAGTCTCCCACACATAATCCCCTTCCGGATTTTGCTCATATGCTTTTGATGCCAGGTCCAGACCTTCTTCTTTCTTTCCTTCCAAAAGTCTGATAATTGCAAGTCCACGGGAAGCTGAGCTGTAGGTTTTGTCTGCAAGCAGCACTTCGTTATAGCAGTTTTCAGCATATTCTAAATCACCCTGACGCCGCGATATAGTGCCTAACTGGACCTTAGCGTCTAACATGTTATTATCTTCAGCAATGGATTTTTCCAGGCAGTTCCTGGCTTCGCCAGCATCCCCGGCAAACATGGACATGTAATAATATACCAATGCCTTATCCTGTTCCGGGTCACTCAACAGCTGATTTAGATACTGATAGCCCGTTTCTAACACTTCCTCCTTAGACATGTCATCTCCAAACTTGGACTGCATATTCTGAACCGTATCATATGTGTTATAGAACCGGTCTAATTTATCTATGTACCGATTCATTCTGTTAACGATATTTGCCTCCATTTTTTTCCCGGATAAATTGTTGGAAAGCATATACGACGCATCATCATAAAATCCGCCTTCCATAGCAATATCAGTCAACCGGACTGCGACAGGAACAGAGCCTGGATATTGTTCCACAACAGTATGCAATCCCTGGATCGCTTCAACGATATCCCCGTTTGCAGCCATAGCTTCTGCTTTTTCATATATCTTATAGGATTTTATAACTTTAGGGAAACGGATAAAGGCGAATCCCATTAAAACTGCAATAACAGCTGAAAAAATGATAAAAAGTTTTGGAACCGGGTAGTGGATGTATTTTTCCCGGCAGGCACTGCACAACATGGAATCTGCATTTTCGGAACGGTCTATCAGCCCATGTCCACATGCTCCGCACCGGTTATCTGTTTCCCACTGGTCCTCTTGTCCATTATTTATTTCTGGTACATCTGGTTCTTCCTGCATTTTCTAAACTCCTTCATTTATTGGCGAAAGCCTACTTTTAAGTTATCGGTCATCAAGATTGTTATATTAAGTATGAAGGGAAAAATGCGGTCGTTATTTCCAACTTTCTCCATAAAAAATGCGGAGATGCTCTTTACAGCACTCTCCGCATTGAAACCGTTTAGTTGTTTATTCCCTGTTTTCCTGCTCTTTCAAAAGCTTATTTAAAAATTCCACTTCTTTCTTTGACAGTACCGCTTCTTCTAAAAGATCCGGTCTCCGCTCCAGAGTCCGCTTAATGGATTGCTCCCGTCTCCAGATATCAATATTCTTGTGGTGTCCGGACAACAAAACCTCAGGAACCTTCAATCCCCTGTACTCCTCCGGTCTGGTATACTGGGGATACTCAAGCAGATTGTCATGAAAGGATTCAAATTCGGCTGATGTCTCATTCTTTAACACACCTGGTATTAAACGGGAGATGCAGTCAATCATCACCATGGCAGGAAGTTCCCCACCAGTCAGCACATAATCTCCGATGGAAAGGAAGTCTGTTGCAACAAGATTCAATGCCCTCTCATCTATTCCCTCATAGTGACCGCACAGAAATACCAGATCCTCTTCTTTGGCCAGTTCCCCTGCAATGGTCTGATTAAACACAGTTCCCTGGGGGGTCATGTAAATCACACGGGGCTTTTTGCCGATCTTATTACACAGATCGTCGTAAGCTTCGCATATGGGCATGGGCTGCATCACCATTCCGGCGCCGCCTCCATAGGGATAATCATCCACACTGTGGTGCTTATCTGTAGAATAGTCTCTGATGTCAATTGCTTCTATGGACAACAGACCTTTTTCTACAGCTCTGCCGATAATGCTGGTATTCAGACCGTTTAAGACCATATCAGGAAAAAGCGTCAATATATGATAATTCATTCTTTATTTCTACCCCTATCCTTAGTCCAGAAGCCCGTCCATCATATGAACTGTTACAACTTTCTTCTCCAGATCCACATTCAGAACGCATTCTTTAATTGCAGGCAGAAGCACCTCTCTGCCATCCGTCATCTTGACCTCATAGACATCATTGGCTCCTGTCTTAATTACATCAGTCAACGTCCCCAGCTCTTCCCCATCGTCTTTTACCACCAAAAGGCCGATAAGGTCAAAAATAAAGTTTTCATCAGGGCCCAGTTTTACTGCCAGATCTCTTGTGATTAAAAGATCCTTACCCTTGTATTTTTCAATTTCCTCAATGGAATCATATCCTTTAAACTTCAGGATCACCATATTTTTAAAGAATTTTACTCCCTCAATTTCCAAATCAATCTGTTCCCGGCCTGTGTCGAGAATCACTTTCTTTAACTGTTTAAAACGGGCGGAATCATCCGTTGTTGGAAACACCTTTACTTCTCCCTTTACCCCATGGGTGGAAGAAATTACTCCGACTCTCAGTAAATTATCCATTTGTCTCTCCATATCATATAAAAGAAACCGGATATTACTATCCGGCTTAATTCTGGACGTTGCTTCGAAAACCATTGGTTTTTGAAAGCAAAAGAAGACCGTCTTCCCGACAGGTCGGCGGTCTTTTAAAAGTTACTGTATCTCAACAGTAACTTTTTTATCTTCTTTGGAAGCTGCTGCTTTTACAACAGAGCGGATGGCTTTCGCTATTCTGCCCTGTTTGCCAATTACCTTACCCATATCGGAAGGTTCTACCGTAAGTTCAAGGACGATTTCATCGTCTTTTACAGTCTCCGTAACAGCAACATGATCTGGATTATCAACCAGTGCTCTTGCAATTACTTCTACTAATTCCTTCATATGCTTCACCTCTCACTACTGGATACCGGCGATCTTTAAAAGCTTGCTTACAACTTCTGTTGGCTGAGCACCTGTTGCTAACCACTTTTTAGCGTTCTCTTCGTTAAACTTGATTACGCTTGGTTCTGTGGTAGGATCATAGTATCCAACTTCTTCGATGAATCTGCCATCTCTGGGAGATCTGGAATCTGCAACTACAATTCTATAAAAAGGAGCCTTTTTCTGACCCATTCTTTTTAATCTCATTTTTACTGCCATGTTCTAATTCACCTCCTTAAATCTTAAATTGTGAAACTTATATATAGCGACGCAGGAATCTGCCTTGCTAACATCAAAGTAATATTAAAACGGTAATTTCAGTTTTCCAAGGAGTCCTGCGCCACCGCGGCGTTTTCCTCCGCCAAGCATTCCGGGCAGCTGTTTCATCATCTTCTTCATCTGATCAAACTGCTTTACAATCCGGTTTACTTCACTGATATCAACCCCTGCACCTTTTGCTACCCGCTGTTTTCTCGACGCGTTCTTCATTAAGTCGGGATTGGTCCGTTCTTTGTTTGTCATGGAAAGGATAATTGCTTCCACCCGGTCCATGGCCTTTTCATCAATATCCATATCCTTCATCTGTCCCATGCCAGGCATCATACTCATAATGCTTGCCATACCGCCCATGTTTTTCACCTGGGTCATCTGCTCTAAAAAGTCATTGTAATCAAATTCTGCTTTTTTAAGCTTCTGGGAAAGTTCTCTGGCTTTTTCTTCATCAACCTGGGTTTCTGCCTTTTCAATCAAAGAAAGGATATCTCCCATGCCTAAAATCCGGGAAGCCATACGGTCCGGATAGAACTGCTCCAAATCGGACAGTTTTTCACCCATACCAACATAAAGAACCGGCTTACCTGTAACAGCACGGATGGATAATGCGGAACCGCCTCTTGTATCGCCATCTAATTTTGTTATGATGACACCGTCAATTCCAATCTTATCATGGAACATACTGGCTACATTCACGGCATCCTGTCCTGTCATGGCATCAACAACCAGAATTGTCTGATGAACTTCAACGCTTTCTTTTATTTCAATCAGCTCATTCATCATATCTTCATCAATATGAAGACGGCCTGCTGTATCAAGAATCACAACATTCTGGCCATTCTTTGCTGCATAAGCCATGGAAGCTTTGGCAATATCAGCCGGCTTCTGGTTTTCTCCCATGGAAAATACGGGAACGCCCTGTCTTTCACCGTTGATCTGCAGCTGTTTGATCGCTGCGGGACGATAAATGTCGCAGGCAACCAAAAGTGGATTTCTACCTTTTGCCTTTAATTTACCGGCAATCTTGGCTGTAGTCGTCGTCTTACCTGCACCCTGTAAACCAGCCATCAAAATGACTGTAATTTCACTGGCGGGCTTCAGTTCTATTTCCGTTGTCTCAGAACCCATGAGTTTCACAAGTTCTTCATTAACAATCTTTATTACCATCTGGCCGGGAGTAAGGCTGTTCTGGACATCCTGTCCAATGGCTCTCTCCTGCACCGCATTGATAAACTGTTTCACTACCTTAAAGTTAACATCTGCTTCCAAAAGAGCCATCTTAACTTCTTTTAAGGCTGTCTTTACATCTGCTTCGGACAAACGTCCTTTGCCTCTTAAATTCTTAAATACATTCTGTAACTTATCGGATAAGCTCTCAAAAGCCATCTAACGCCCTCCTAATGAGCTTCCAGCTCGATGATTTCGCCCGATATCTCTTCGATGCGATGGATCAGACTCATATCCTTTGTATCGGCAAACTGTGCCGTTAAATTCCGGATTTCTCTTGCCAGTCCCTTGGTTTTTTCAAATTTTTCTACCAGATGAAGCTTTTCTTCATAGCCCTCTAATATCTTATCACATCGCTTTACAAGATCATGAACGCCCTGACGGCTGATTCCCTGTTCCTGCGCAATCTCACTGAGGGATAAATCGTATAGTACCACATCTTCATAGATGTTTCTTTGATGCTCTGTCAGCAGAGCTCCGTAGAAATCATACAAAAGTCCCTGTCTTGCAATCTTCTCCATATCATCACCTGTGATATCATACAATACTTTTTTTAAGGTGTCAAGTATTTTTTCTTTACACCCTTTAAAAAAATCAGGTTTCCGTTTACTCCCGGTTCATAATGAATTTTTTCATACAAAAATAAAGCTTTCTGCTGTGGATTACATAACTTCCATGGGTTTCCCCCGGCAGAATTCTTAAAAAACTGGTTTTAATCTTTGATGCCAGATACTCCGTATGGGATGGAAGTACCATATCTCTTTCACCAGCCAGTATAAGAGTTGGAATAGTAATCTGTTCCAGTTCCTTACTGGAGAGCTGTGGTTCGTTTAACATCATAAACACCTTGGGATCACGAAACAGGAACCCAAGAAGTCCAAACAGAATCAGCCATCTGCGTTTCATCCCTTCCGGATAGGCGTTGGCACCGCAAATTACCATTCTGGAGAAGAGCCGGGGATACTTTACAGC
>SVDS01000026.1 GCA_015057715.1 Paenibacillaceae bacterium | reverse complement strand
TAGGGATAGAAAAGTTTGGAAAATCGGAGAAATGAGGCATAGGGCGGAAAAAGAGTTATCTTTGTCCCATTTTATCATTGATTGTTGATGATTCAGTTGATAGAATGAAAAGGTAAAATATAGATTCAAGGGGAGAAAGATGAAAAACCGATGTATACATACTGAAAAGGTCATGAAGGAATACCATTATGCAGTGATACTGGATTATTACCGGAAGCTGATAATCCCGTTTTTAATTGTGTACTTATTGATTATTATTAATTTTGTTATGAAATTTATGAAGCACGACATTGGAGTGTTGACTATATTTAATGTGGCAGCTCCAGTTTTTCTTGCGGGAGTATTGATTGCCAAGCTGGAAAAAGTGATTCGATTAAATCAGCGGCGCATGCAGGTGATGTACGGGAAATCAGATTGTGAATGCATGGTTGAGTTTAAGAATCTCATCCTGATGACTACAGAAAATAAAAATCAACGGGAGATTTCCTATCAACACATTTTAAAATATATAGAGACTAAGAATTTGATTATACTTATTTTAGAAGGGCGAATGTTTATTCCTCTCGATAAAAATGGTTTTATTGAAGGAGATGCAGAAAGCTTCAGAAAATTTATAGATGGTAAAATAAAAAATAAAGGCATAACATAAAAATTGCAGATCTGTTGTTTCAGACCTGCAATTTTTTTATTATTTATTTCAGCAAATCCTGATATTCCGGATGCTTTTCAAACCAGGTGATAGCATAGGAGCATGTCAGAACTGCTTTTTTTCCTTCCGAGCGCAGATGATCTGCCGCAGCTTTCATCAGCTGACCTGCGATACCCTGTCCTCTGAGAGAATCATCTACAAAGGTATGATTAATATTAACCGTGTTGTCATCTACGTCTGGAAATGTAACTTCAGCCAGCAGATTACTGTCTGAATGATAAAGTGCAATCTTATTAGGGGTGTAGGTAAAGTTCATATATAATACCTCCTGTCTTGTAATGAAATGATTATAACATTTCATGCAGAAAGGTTCAAGAAGTTCTCTGCGTATTATGATTCATAACGAAATGAGGACAAAAAAAGAGCACCGTAGAAATTGGGGAAACGATGCTCCAAAGAAGAGTTATAGTAAGTATAACCTAAAAACATCATTATGTAAAGCTGAAAATATGTAAGAAGTGTGGAATTTTTGTGAATAAAACGTATTATTGTGAAATTGACCTATACATAAAATAAAATATTTTATATGATGTTTTACTGAAATATTTTAATACCTTTTCTTTACAAAACATGACATACAGCTGTCTTTTTTTCTGTGATAGGATGTTTTTGCGTTCAATGAATTTTGCGCAGTCTGATACTGGAGGAATGAAGTATGAATGAAAGAAAAAGAATGAATCTCTATTGGAAGTATGTGGCGGAACAAAATGCAGATGAACTTTTGAAATTTTTTCATAAGGATGGGGTAATCCGCTGGCATTGTACAAATGAACAGTTCACTGTTCCTGAATTTATAAAAGCCAATTGTGAATATCCGGGGAAATGGAATGGTGCAATGGAACGAATGGAGCAGAATAGTGATCAGATTATTACTGCAGCCCATATCTGGTCTTCTGAGGTATCCTTCCATGTTGTTTCATTTTTTCAAGTGGAACAAGGTAAGATTATACAGTTGGATGAGTATTGGGGCGATGATTGTGAAATTCCTGAATGGCGCCGGAACATGAAATTAGGCATGCCGATTTTATGAAAGGTATTTTAAATTCTCTCTATCTATGGGTACAAGATAAATGGAGATGACCGCTCTGGTTACTCTTCTTGACTGAGGGAGGCGTTTAAGTTAATATACTTAAAAAGGGGGTGTTTCTTATGAGTGAAGACGTACAAAATTGTTTGAATAAATACAGTGACGAATTAAAACAGCTCTTTATGAAAATAAGAGAACAGATTATGGAAAGCATACCATGTGAAACAGAGGAGCGGCTGTGGGCTAAATTACCAAGCTATTATGTGGAAGATAAGTTTGTCCGTCTTATCCCGTTTAAGGATCATATCAATGTTGAGGCTTTCGCATTATTGTCCCATAAGACCGAGCTGGGGGGAAATAATCCTGATTCTATGTATTACAGTTTTTTTCTAAAAAATCCCTTTTGAAATAACATACCAAAGACAATTCCCATTGCTAATCCGATTAAAAGATTATTAATTACTGAAGCGCAGATCAAACCAACGCTGATCCCCAGTACCAGGCCGTTCTGGTCAGAGTTATTTTTGTTAAAATATGAATTTGGCATTCTATATTACCCCTTACGTTTTTTTACTATATTACATCAGTAATTACGTGAAGTACACTGGTATTTTCTGAGAGTAATACATAAATAAGGGACATTTGCAAAGAGAGGGAAGAGATGGAAATGATATCTTTTACAAAGAGACAGGCATGCTGTTTTCTGCTTCGAAAGCAGGGACTGCTTGGAGACTACCTGTTTGAGGGAAAGCAGGGAATTATGGAATTTATCCGTCAGGCAGGCTGTATCCAGTTTGATCCTGTGGATGTGTGCGGTAAAAATGCTGAGTTGGTTTTGCAGTCACGGATAAAAAGATTTACCAAAGAGATGCTTTCTGATCTCTTATATGAGGACCGGGTACTAGTCGATTATTTCGATAAGAACCTTTCAATTATTCCAGTTGGTGACTGGCCGTATTTTGAACGCTTCCGGGAGCAGCACCGGAAGTGGGAGAGAAGTCATGAGGCAGTTCGTGGGGCACGGAGTCAGGTGAGAAAACATATCACAGATCACGGTCCGGTGTGTTCCGGGGATCTTGATATGCCGGATAAGGTGGACTGGTACTGGAGCCGTACCAAACTTTCCAGGGCAGTGCTTGAGCATATGTATTTTACCGGTGAGCTGGCTGTTCATCATAAAGCGGGATCCATCAAGTACTATGATCTGATTGAAAACTGCATTCCCAGGACAATCTTATCAGACCCTGAGCCTTACCCGGATGAGCATGACCATCAGACATGGCGTGTTTTGCGCAGAATTGGCTCAGTGGGTCTGCTATGGAACAGGGCTTCGGATGCATGGCTGAACATCGGTGGACTAAAATCATCGGAGAGAAATGCTGCATTTACCCGGCTTCTTAAAGAAGGGAAGATAGAAACGGTCCATGTAGAGGGAATGAAAGAAGAACTTTACATGCTGGTGGAGGACATTCCCCTCGCCAGACAGTGTGAAGATCACACGAGCTGGAGAAAAAGATGCGAATTCATTGCACCATTGGATAATTTATTGTGGGATCGAAAGTTAATACAGGCGCTTTTTGGATTTGATTATAAATGGGAGATTTACACACCGGCAGACAAACGCAGATACGGACACTATGTGCTGCCAGTCATTTACGGTGATCGTTTTATTGGCAGAATTGAGGCATCTGCTGATACGAAAAAACAGACATTGCTGGTAAAAAATATATGGTTTGAGCCAGATGTGAAACGGACGAAGAGGATGGATGAAGCCATTAATGCGGCAATTAGGAGGTTTTCATTGTTTAATCAATGCAAAGATATTATAATGGAAAAATCAGGTCAGAATGGGGAAATACAAAAATGAATATAGAAACATTATCAAAGCAGTTTATTTGGAGCGATGAAGCCGGACTGGTTACCAAATCATTAGGGGAGGCAGCAGGAAGCCAGAAGCTTTATGTAAATATTGATTCCGTTCCTCCCGGGGCATTCAGCACAAAATACCATAGCCATTCACAACAGGAGGAGTTTTTTCTGATTTTGTCCGGAAAAGGAACTTTACGGTTAAATGGACAGGAACAGGAAGTAGGGAAAGATGATTTTATCGCAAAACCGGCAGGAAAAAACATCGCTCATACATTCTTTAATTCCGGTAATGAAGCGTTGGTAATTCTTGATGTGGGAACAAAGGAGAATGAGGATACCTGTTATTATCCCGATGAGGATGTTTATATGCAAAAGTCCAATGGTTTAAGACGTGTATTTAAAGGAAATCAACTAGATGAAACATGGTCATCCGATCCTAATTGTTAAAAGTACATTATGTCAAAGCAATATGGAAAAAATTACCAATTCCATTTTATGGAAATAATATTGATTTTTACTTCAATAATTGCTAATATATGGTCAGAATACCAGAATCAGCAAGGAGACTTAAATATGGCTAGAGGAGTAAGAAAATCATCACTTGAAAAGCTTCAGAAGGAATTGGCAGACGTACAGGAATCAATTCAGCAGCATAAGAATTCAATTACTGAATTAATAGAAAAAGAAAAGGAAATCCAGGAAAAGATCAGTCTGGAACAGTTTAAGGAAGTATCTTCCATTCTGGATCAGCAGAAGATGTCTATCTCCGATTTAAAAGAATTCCTGATATCCAGAACAAAATAAGAAGAATTTTATGAGAGGTACCGATTGGTATCTCTTATTTTTTTGCCAATGAATCAAAATTCAAATTGATTGCCAGCTGGAAAAAATTGGTGTATCCTTAAAGATATGTATTGATTACCCCACTGGAGGAGAGTTATGATTCGAATTGCAATCGTGGATGATGATGCAGGAAGTGTATTACAGCTAAAGGAATATTTACTCCGGTATCAGAACGAACGAAATGAGATGTTTAGCATTCTCACTTTTTCTGACGGAGATGAAATCGTTGAAAATTATAAAGCAGAGTACGATATTATTTTGCTGGATATAGAAATGAGATTTATGGACGGGATGACGGCAGCACAGCTGATCCGGGAAAAAGATCCGGAGGTGATTCTCATTTTTATCACCAATATGGCACAGTATGCCATTAAAGGTTACACCGTCCGGGCAACCGATTATGTGTTAAAACCAGTTTCCTATTTTTCTTTTTCCCAGAGACTTGATAAGGTAATCGGGCGTATCAACCGGAATGTGAAAAAATATATGGCAGTTAATATAAAGGGAGGTACGGTGAAGCTGTATCTGCCGGATATTTATTATATTGAGAGTCTGGGACACCGGCTTATTTTTCATACGCTGACAGGGGAATATGTGACCTTTGGGGCAATGAAGGAGGTGGAGGAAAGGCTGAAGGGGTTAAATTTCTTCCGCTGCAGTAAGGGATATCTTTTAAACCTGGAACATGTGGAAAGCGTGCAGGAGGGCTGTGTGCTGATGAAGGGAGCCCGGCTGACCATCAGCAGAACCAGGAAAAAGGAGTTTATGGAGGAACTAACCAACTATCTGGGAGGGGCTTTATCATGAACCATATTGCGCTGACAGAGATTCCAAGGCTGTACACGGGGATCGCGGAATGGGCTGCATGCACCATCTATGTTTTGAATCTGAAAAGGAAATTGAAAGGGCCTTCCCTGGCTGCGGTTATGTGTGCTGCCTGCCTTTTGCAATGCGGAGTACAGCTGGCAGCAGGTACATTTCCCAAGTCACTGTGGATTCCCGGAATGCTTCTGGCAATCGGACTGATGCAGATATATTTTATGATCACCTGTGAGGTAACGGCGGGCAGTGCAGGGTATTACTGTGTCCGGTCTTTTATTCTGGCAGAATTTACGGCATCTTTAGAGTGGCAGCTTTATTATAATGCCGTATTAAGTACCCAGATATCGGAGATGTGGCTGGATATTCTTGTTTTTTTTACCGTCTTCGTAGCTGTATTTGGAGGCGCTTATTTTTTGGAAAGAAAACATATCCGGAAGGAAACGATTACGCTGAAAGAACTGCTGTTTGTGACCGCTACCGGTGCAACTGTATTTTTCGTCAGCAATTTAAGCTTTGTATATTCCAATTCCCCATTCAGCAGCCAGATTACAAAAGAGATCTTTAACATCAGGACTCTGGTGGATCTAAGCGGTCTTGTCATCCTTTTTGCATATCACATATTAAGACAGGAGATGCAGGTAAAATACGATTTAGAGGCTATGCGTAATATCCTGCAGAGCCAGTATTCCCAGTACCGCAAATCCGGGGAAAGCATCGAGATGGTCAACCGGAAATACCATGATTTAAAACATCAGATCGCCGTTTTAAGAGCAGAGCAGGACTCGGAGAAACGTCTGGCATTCTTAGACGAAATGGAAAGCGAAATCCGTACCTATGAGGCCCAGAACAAAACAGGTAATTCCGTGGTGGACACCATACTCACCGGTAAAAGTATGACCTGTCAGAGACATGAGATCGAGCTGACCTCTGTGGTGGATGGGAAGCTGTTAAATTTCATCCACGTGATGGACATTTGCACCATTCTTGGGAATGCGTTGGATAACGCCATTGAATGTGCCATACAAATCGAAGAAAAGGAAAAGCGGCTGATACACGTGGAAGTCCTATCCAAAAAAGACTTTGTTGTTCTGCGGTTCGAGAATTATTTTGAAGGAAATATTCAGTTTGAGAATAATCAGCCAGCCACGACTAAGGCCAATAAGGAATATCATGGATATGGCATCAAAAGCATTAAATATACGGTTAAAAAATACAATGGCTGGGTGACCATTGATACAAAGGATAACTGGTTTAAACTAAATGTGGTCATTCCCCTTCCCAGAGAAGATTAAGTAAATAATCCTTCAGTGCCGCCCATCCACCCGGACAGGCGGCACTGCTTTTCATGCAGAAAAACCGACCACTTGTGCAATTGACAGTCCGGTCCGCCATAACTGTGCTAAAGTAAGAATACAAAAACGATGTATGGAGGAGGATGAAAGAAATGTTACAGATTAATATTGATGATGTGTTAAAAATCGTCAAGCTGTGTGTACCATATCTCATTGGCTTTGCCGTAGTTTTGGCAGCTGCGGTCGTAGTCATGGTGGTATGCCAAAAGAGGAAGGGGTCTACAAAATATCTGATCCGCAAAAATAGTCTTATGGCTATGCTTCTTGCTTTGGTAGTGGTTGTAAACTTAATCTGCTGGGGACCGATGTCCAATTTAATTTCACTGGCAACCGGCAGCGGAACTATTTCACAGGAAACATCTGACGAGGCAACCGCTCTTTGTACCGAGATTGCCAGGGAAGGGATTGTTCTTTTAAAAAATGATGCAGACCTTCTTCCCTTAAAGAATAATTCTAATTTAAACGTATTTGGATGGGCATCTACAAACCCGTGTTATGGAGGAACGGGTTCCGGATCTTTGTCAAAGGCATATGAGACGGAGTCACTGCTTCAGGGGCTTACGGATGCAGGCTTTAAACTGAATACCAGTCTGACTGATTTCTATACGGCATACCGGACAGACCGCCCAAGCGTTGGTATGTGGGATCAGGACTGGACGCTGCCGGAGCCTGCAGCAGATACCTATGGCGATAAGCTTATGGAAGATGCCAAAGCTTTTTCCGATACGGCTATGGTAGTCATTACCCGCGTTGGCGGAGAGGGGGCTGATCTTCCCACAGATGTAAGCAAGGTTACATACACAGATAACTCCAAGGATTACAAGGATTTTGAACCAGGGGAACATTATCTGCAGTTAAGCCGGACAGAGAAAAATCTGATGGATCTGGTATGTTCAAGCTTTGACAATGTCATTGTGGTATACAACGGTGCCAACGCCATGGAACTTGGCTTTGTTAATGATTACAGCCAGATAAAAGGTGCTCTCTGGTGCCCGGGTACCGGTCAGTCCGGTTTTAAAGGACTGGGTGAGATTATGAGCGGAGCTGTCAATCCATCAGGAAAAACAAGTGATACCTTTGCGGCTGATTTGACAAAAGCACCCAATTACAATAACTTTGGAAGTTTCACCTACGACAACATGAATGAATTCAAAGGCAAGGCATTTAAAGGAGCGGATACCTATCCCAGCTTTGTCAACTATACGGAAGGCATTTACACCGGCTATCGTTTCTACGAGACGGCAGCAGCAGAAGGACTGATTGATTATAAAAAAGAGGTCATCTATCCCTTTGGCTATGGATTGTCCTATACGTCCTTTCAGCAGGAAATGGGACAATTAACAGAGCAGGACGGAACAATCTCATTTGATGTGACAGTAACCAACACAGGGAATAATCCGGGTAAGGATGTAGTGGAGGTCTATTACAATCCGCCTTATACCAATAAGGGAATTGAAAAAGCTTCCGCAAACCTGATCGCATTTGATAAAACCGATATTTTGAAACCAGGGGACTCCCAGACCATCAAGATATCCGTTCAGGCGGAAGACATGGCTTCCTTTGATGAGGCTGTAAATGGCTGCTATGTATTGGAATCCGGTGATTATGGCATATCGATCCGGTCTGATTCCCACAATATCATTGCAGAACAGAAGTATCACGTACCAGAAACTGTGATATATAATGAGTCTGCACCACGTACTTCAGATAAGGCAGTTGCAGTAAATCAGTTTAAAGATGCCAGCGGAGATCTGACCTATCTTTCCCGAGCAGATGGATTTGCCAACTATGAAAAAGCAACGGCAGCGCCAAAAAATATGAGCATGCCGGAGAAATACAAAAAAACCTTTGTAAACAATAGTAATTACGATCCGGCAGCCCACAACAATGACAGTGATCCCATGCCGGTGACAGGAGCGAAAAACGGGATAAAGCTTGCTGATATGCGTGGACTGTCCTTTGATGATCCCAAGTGGGAGAAACTGCTTGACCAGCTGACGGTGAGTGATATGGATGCGCTGACTGCAATCGGAGGTTATCAGACCTCAGAGGCAAAAAGTGTAAATAAAGTTGGAACCGTAGACTGTGACGGCCCTGCTTCCATCAATAACAACTTTACCGGAACCGGGTCCATCGGTTTTCCGTCTGCTGTTATGATTGCCAGCACCTGGAATCATGATATTGCAGAGGCTTTTGGAGAGAAGATCGGTAAGATGGCGGATGAAATGAAGGTATCCGGCTGGTATGCACCGGCCATGAATATCCACCGCTGTGCATTTGCAGGCCGCAACTTTGAGTACTATTCTGAGGACGGTGTACTTTCCGGACAGATGGCAGCCAGAGCGGTAGCTGGAGCCGAAAAGCACGGAGTTTATGCTTATATCAAACATTTTGCATTAAACGACCAGGAGACCAACCGTCTTAATATGCTTTGTACCTGGTCCAATGAGCAGGCAATCCGTGAGATTTATCTAAAGCCTTTTGAAATCGCGGTAAAAGAAGGTCACGCAAAGGCAGTTATGTCCTCCTTTAATTATATAGGTACTGTGTATTCCGGTGCCAATAATACGCTGCTTAATACAGTTCTGCGTGATGAATGGGGATTTCAGGGATTTGTTCTTACCGATTATTTTGGAGGTTACGGATTCCAGAATGCAGATCAGGAGATCCGCAACGGCAATGACGCCATGTTAGTTGCCTATGATACGGAAACAAATCATGTAAAAGACAAGACCAGCGCTACCAGCTTAAATGCCATGAGAAAGTCCAGTAAAAATATTATGTATACAGTAGTAAACAGCCGTGCCTATGAAGGAAACAATGCAAATGTGAGCCTGCTGATGTGGCAGATTGCAGCAATTATCATTGATATAGTTCTGGCAGCAGGAATCATTATTTTAGAAATCAGAATTATTAAAAACTACAAAAAGCGGCTGGAAAAGGAAGGAATGACAGAATGAAACATGAGGATATCATCCGAAAAATGACAATGGAGGAAAAGGCGGCTTTCTTAAGCGGAAAAAACGTCTGGCAGTCCAGAAATATCGACCGGCTTGGAATTCCTTCCATATTTTGTGCGGATGGACCCCATGGAGTGCGTAAACAGGCCGGTGCAGGGGATCATTTAGGACTCAATGCCTCCCTGCCGGCGACCTGTTTCCCTACGGCTGCTACCGTGGCAAACAGCTGGGATGAGGAACTTGCAGAGGAAATCGGAAAGGCCCTTGGAGAAGAGGCTTCCAGCCAGGACGTAAATGTCCTGCTGGGGCCAGGGCTGAATATCAAGCGAAGCCCTCTTTGCGGAAGAAATTTTGAATATTTTTCAGAAGATCCTCTTTTATCCGGTAAGATGGCTGCGGCTTATATCAGGGGAATCCAAAGTGAAGGGGTTTACGCCTGCCCCAAGCATTTTGCAGTCAACAGCCAGGAGCGGCTTCGGATGTCCGTTGACTCCGTCCTTGACGAACGGACGCTCAGAGAGATTTATCTGGAAGGCTTTGAAATTGCGGTAAAAGAGGGCGGCGCAAAATCCATCATGACCAGCTACAACGCAGTCAATGGGGTTTATGCCAATGAGAATAAACATCTGCTAAAGGATATTCTGCGCACTGACTGGAAATTTGACGGAGTTGTCATCACAGACTGGGGCGGTTCCAACAACCATGTGGAGGGAGTTCTGGCCGGTTCTAATTTAGAGATGCCGGCACCCGGGCTGGGTTCTGCAAGAGAACTGTTAACAGCAGTAGAAAACGGCACACTTACTATGGAGCAACTGGATACCTGTGTGGATGATTTATTAGATGCTGTTCTGGATCTTACAGCAGCTCCTCAAAATAAAAAGAAATCCTTTGACAAAGAAGCCCATCATCAACTGGCAAGAAAGGCCTCCTTGGAAAGCATTGTACTTCTTAAAAATGACGATGGTCTGCTTCCGTTAAATTCCGGTTGTAAGGTAGCCATAATCGGAGATTTTGCATTTATCCCCCGTTATCAGGGGGCAGGATCTTCCATTGTAAATCCACTGGCTCTGGAGACCATTGAGTCGGTAATAAAGAGAGCCCCCTTAAATCTGGTGGGATGCTCCAAAGGATATGAACGAAACGGCAAAGAGAATGAAGCGCTGAAAAATCAGGCACTTGCCCTGGCTGCAAAAGCCGATGCAGTTCTTTACTGTTTCGGGCTTGATGAACTCAGTGAATCCGAGGGGCAGGACCGGACCCATCTGGAAATACCAGGCAACCAGATCAGCCTGCTGAAAGATCTGGCCAGGGTCAATCCTAACATTGTGGGAGTTTTAAGTGCAGGATCTGTAATAGAATTGCCGTGGCAGTCCTGCTGCAAATCCATTCTCCATGGTTACTTAGGCGGTCAGGCCGGAGCCGGAGCCATGATATCAGTTATAACCGGTGAGGTCAATCCCTCCGGCCGGTTAGCAGAAAGCTATCCCATGAACCTTTCGGATACCCCGGCATATCGTTATTTTCCGGGGAAGGAACGGTGTGCAGAATACAGAGAAGGGATCTTTGTGGGTTACCGGTATTACAATACGGCAGGGATCCCAGTCCGTTATCCCTTTGGTTTCGGATTGTCCTACACAACATTTGATTATTCCGGTCTGCAGTTATTGGAAGACCGTGTTCGTTTTACCATCAGCAACAAGGGGGACCGGGATGGGAAAGAGGTGGCCCAGCTCTATGTAGGCGGGCCTGAGAAAACAATTTTCCGTCCGGTAAAAGAATTAAAAGGCTTTGTAAAGGTTGATTTAAAAGCAGGAGAGAGTAAGACGGTGGAGATCCTCTTTGACGACAAGACGTTCCGGTACTGGAATGTGGTGACAGAACGCTTTGAAGTGGAAAACGGAGATTATACCATATCCATTGGAGCCAGCGTGGAAGATTTAAGATTAAGCGGGACGCTGACTCTTTCGGGCAGCACCGATGTACTGCCATATGTACCGGAAAAGATGAAATCTTATTATTCCGGGCAAATTGCTGATGTATCCGCAGAAGAATTTGAGACGCTGCTAGGACGCCCCATTCCCAACGGGAAATGGAGCGGAGAACTGGGAATCAATGATGCATTCTGCCAGATGTACTATGCAAAGAGCCGGCTGGCCAGACTTATTTACGCCATTTTGACGGGACTGAAAAATAAAAGTGAAGCAAAGGGGAAACCGGATTTGAACCTCCTTTTTATTTACAGCATGCCGTTTCGGGGAATTGCAAAAATGACAAATGGCGTGGTCAGCATGGAAATGGCAGAGGGAATGGTTCTTGTTGTTAATGGCCATTTCCTGAAAGGGATAAAAAAAGTGATCGGAGGCTTTTTCTCCAATGCAAAAGCGAATAAGATTTATGAAAAGAAGCTGTCCGGGAAATAGATTGGAGTGATGGAATGCTGACAGGTTTAAAAAAAGGGTGGAAGTCGTTTACAGACAGACATCCCGCAATGGCACAATTTATAATATTTTTTATGGTATCCAACGGGGTTACGGTGTTGCAGATGATTTTAATGCCGGTTTTCAGGAATGTATTTGAAATGACCGCTCTTGTAAATACCAATTTCCAGATCGGTCACATCGGCTCCAACTTAGATGGCTCTCCTTACTATATCTTTAATTACGGGGCAGGAACTCTTTCCATGGGCGGAGGCGGAGGACTTGCGTACTTTCTGGCAGTGGAAATTACCATGGCAATCGCACAGGTGATCAATTTCTTTCTTCAGAGAAATGTGACATTCAAAGCCAGTAACAGTATTTTTAAGGCAGCCGTGTGGTATGTGATCGCCTATGTGATCATTACTATCGGTGCAGCTGCCCTGCAGGGACTTTATAAGGCTCCGGTCTATGATCTCTTTATGAACAGGTTTCATTTAGGCAGGAGCGGTGAAACCATGGCAGATGTGATCACAATGCTGATTAATTCAGCTGTTTCATTCTGGGTCTTTTTTCCCATTTTTCGTATTATTTTTAAAAATAAGGAAGATTAAAGGGGGATTTGCAGGAGCCGGCTCCGTTTTTGGGGCAGTTCACATCTTGTCTCTGCATTCCATATAATAAAGTGTACAGCAGATAAATCAAAAATACACAAATGGCTAGTGAAACTTTTACGTCGCAGAAAGCTCTTTGCTGTCAGGAACATTTAAATACCTAAGTGTATTAACTAAAAGGTGTGAACGTTGAACTGCTTTTTCGAATCTTGCTGGAATAACTGTAATGGGAACTGCAGCGGCGACGATTGTAGTTAAAATAAGCGGAAGTCAGGTGGTATGGGCTTCCGCTTTTCACATGAACAAAAACAGAAAACAGACACAATTAAAGGGCAGGCAGCATATTCTGAATGGTACTATAAAAATATTAAAGGAAATTCAGAGCGATGCAAAGGGGGAAATACTACCGGGATTGCCTGCCGGTAAGGGAACCATATTACTGCCTGAAAGCAGTCAGGAAAGAAAGAAACGTACTAAGAGCGTGGATAAAAGGCATAATGTGGTATAAACAGGCACTAAAGCAGGAACCGCTTATTACAACAAAAGTAAAATGTGTGGCACAGCAGACTGGTGTGGATATGGTTGGTACTCAGTGCCGGATCAAGTCAGTCAGCACTTATTTAAAAAAATTCTACCGTAAATACAGCCAGACAGGGCAGGCGTGTGAAATTAAAGACATCCTGCGCTACACCTACACCATTTCTCCGGAAGTGCTTTCAGAAAAAGTATTAAAAATTATTGAGATCTACAAAAATTCTGGTTATAATACGGTTGAAATTGAGAATTACTGGCTTGATAATCAAAATCCTTATAATGGAATCAATACCATACTGCGGTCACCACAAGGGCAGGCGTTTGAGCTTCAGTATCATACACCGGAAAGCTTCGGTGTAAAGAACGGAAAAATCCATGAACTTTATGAGAAACAAAGGCTGATAAAGGATGTCAGCAGCAGGGAATACATAGAACTGGGGGATCAGATGTTTGAACTTTCTGATTCTATGGAAATTCCCAAGGGCATAGAAAAAGTGCAGTTCTTCGGATATGAGAACGGGGAATGGGTGAGACAGGGATTGTCTCTGGGATATTTTTATCCCGATGCCCCGGAATTTGACTGCTATGAAGTCATTACAGAAACAAAGGCAAAACGGCTTCTGGATAAAAAATGAAAGGATGTATTCCGATAAAAATACATCCTTTTATTTCCACTATTAATCGAACATACATTCGGTTATCATATACTCAGAGGTGAGTGTATGAATCGGGTTATTTTTCATATTGATGTAAATTCTGCGTTTTTAAGCTGGGAAGCGGTTTATCGTTTAAAGCATCTTTCGGGAAATCTGGATCTGCGGCTGGTGCCGTCTGCAGTGGGGGGAGATGTGACCATGCGCCATGGAATTATTCTGGCTAAGAGCATCCCGGCAAAGAAATATGGCATCCACACTGGTCAATCCGTTACGGAGGCGCTCCAGAAGTGTCCAAAACTTTTACTGGTTCCGCCCAACTATAATCTGTATCAGCGGTCTTCGGAGAGTTTTATCCGCATTTTGAAAGAGTATTCTCCCACAGTAGAGCAATATTCCATTGATGAGGCATACATGGATATGACAGGAATGGAAGAACTATTTGGAGAGCCACAGAAAGCAGCTTTGGAAATCGGGAGGAGAATCAGAGAAGAACTGGGCTTTACCGTTAATATTGGTATTGCTGATAATAAAGTCCTGGCAAAGATGGCTTCGGATTTTAAAAAGCCAGACCGGGTTCATACGCTGTGGACCGGAGAAATCCAGGAAAAACTCTGGCCATTGCCGGTCAGTGAACTGTTTTTTGTAGGCAGGGCCACGTTTCGCAAACTTAGCCAGCTGGGAATAAAAACAATCAAAGATCTGGCGGAAACCGACCCTGGACTCATAAAAAGCCATTTTGGCAAAATGGGAGAGGTGATCTGGTGCTTTGCCAATGGACTGGATTTTTCAGCGGTAGAACCAGTTCCGCCGCCCAACAAAGGATATGGCAACAGCACCACCATCGCCTTTGATGTAGCAGATAAGGAACATGCCCATCTGGTACTGTTATCTCTTACGGAAACCCTGGCTGCAAGACTTCGGTCGGATAACGTCCGTGCCGGAGTGTTAGCCGTGGGAATCAAGGACTGGGATTTTCACTATTACAGCCATCAGACCATTCTTTCTTCCCCGACCAATATAACAGAAGAGATCTTTCAGACAGCCTGCCAGGTATTTGATGAGGCATGGGATGAACAGCCGGTCCGTCACCTTGGAATTCACACAACCCGGATTACGAAGGGGAGTGACCGGCAGCTTGGCCTGTTTGACACAGGAGATTATGAAAAGCAGCAGCGTCTTGATGAGACCGTGGATGAAATCAGAAAACGGTTTGGCAATGATTCTATTATAAGAGCCTCTTTTTTAACATCACCACAGAATACGGCAGCACGCTGTCTGGATCATATGGGAGGCGGAATCAGCAGGGAAAAAAGGACTGTGGATTACAGCAGACAGACTATTTTATAAAAACAGGAAGTGAGAAGGATGTCCACTTTTGGAATCGGGATCAATGCAGAGGCGATTGACAGCGGAGAAATAAAAGGTAAAATGTATCATATAGCCTGTAAGGCGTGGTTTACAGCCAGCTGTAATTTAAGACCGTTAAGCTTTAAATTTGAAGGCGATGACGGAGAGATCCAGACGGTAAGGGAAATCACGGTAAAACATAGCGAAAATAAAATTTATTCAGGAATTCCTTCCAAAGAATATGGATGCGAAGCCATAATCGGAGGTATACGCCATGAATTTAAGCTGATTTTTTACATGGAAGCCTGCAAATGGGTTATGATATTACCAAAATAAAATAAAGGGAGGGAGAATGGCATGTGCGGAAGGTATTATGTGGATGATGAGACAGCACGGGAGATTGAACAGCTGGTAAGGGAAATTGACAGCAAAATAAACAGAGACCGCCTGACCGGTGACGTTTATCCCACCAGCCAGGCAATGGTTCTTATCAGCAGGGATCGTCAGGTGATGCCTGTCTGGCAGCGCTTCGGATTTGAGAACTTTCAGAAAAAAGGTGTGATTTTTAATGCCAGATCAGAGTCTGTACTTCAAAAGCCCATGTTTCGTGAAAGCATTCTCTTACGCAGGGCAGTCATTCCATGCAGCGGATTTTATGAATGGAGTAAAAACAAGGAAAAAGCGGCCTTTTATAGAGAACATCATCTCACCATGTTTCTGGCCGGCTTTTATCAGCGGGCTGAGGAAGAACGTTTCGTAATTCTTACAACCAATGCCAATTCTTTTGTGGCACCGGTTCATGACCGGATGCCGCTGATACTGGAAAAGGACGAGATCAGGGACTGGCTTTCTGACAAAGAAGCGTTCCGGGATATGCTGGAGGAAAGACAGATTCCGCTGAAGCGGCGTCAGGAATATGAGCAGCAGCAGCTTAAGTTATTTTAACCTTAATTGAGAATTTATATCAAAAACTTACAAAAAAAATAGGTTTAGCCGCCTGAATTCCATTAAAAAAAGGATTGTAAAGGGAATCAGGCGGTGTTATAATTTTATATAGTTAATTAGCTAACTATTAACAAGCTAACAAAAGGAGGCGTGAAAATGAAACCGATGTGCCATTTTGGAGCGGAAGGACCAATGGGAATGAGCTCACCGATGCACAGCGTTATGACAAAATATATGCGGATCATGAAGATGCACCGATGTATTTTAGATGAACAGGGTAAGCAGACGGGAGTATACCGAAGCCAGCATCAGATTTTAATGATGCTTTATGAACATTCCAATGTGTCACAAAAGGAGATCGCAAAACGCCTTTACGTTTCCACTGCCACCATAGCGGTATCAGTAAAGAAACTGGAAAAAGGAGGTTACATTACCCGGATCGTCGACAAAGAGGATAATCGGATGAACCAATTGTGCCTGACAGAGAAAGGGATGGATATGGTAAGCAAAAGCCGGGAATATTTCCATAATGTAGAAATGAAGATGTTTCAGGGCTTTTCCGATGAAGATTTAATGAATATGGGCAAGGTTCTGGACCGTATTTATGATAATTTATCCCAAATACCTGTAGAAAAGGACATGGCAGAAAGAGACATGGCAGAAAGAGAGGAATAACAACTTGAAACGATACTGGAAATATATAAGACCCTATCTGGGTGCCTTTATTCTGGCTCCTGTTTTGATGCTCACGGAAGTGTTCGGCGAGATATTGCTGCCCAGGATGACTTCCCTGATTATCAATAACGGAGTGCTGGCAAGAGATGAAACATACATTGTAAAAATGGGCTTTATCATGATTCTCATTGCTGTATTCATGGCAATCGGTGGGATCGGAGCCGCTTATTTCTCGGCAAAGGCCTCCATCAGCTTCAGCACTGATTTAAGAAAAGATGTTTTTCATAAGGTTCAGGAATTTTCTTTTAAAAATATTGATGATTTCAGTACCGGATCACTGGTAACCAGGCTGACCAATGACATTCAGCAGATTCAAAACGTAGTAATGTTAACCCTTCGTATGATGTTTCGGGCTCCGGGCATGCTGATTGGCGGATTAATCATGGCATATTTAATGAACAGGCAGCTGGTCAGCATTCTACTTGTGGTGATTCCGGTGCTGGTCATTATAATTGCCATTATACTGATCATAGCATTTCCGCGGTTCGAGGTCATGCAAAAGAAGATCGACCGTTTAAACTCCGGCGTACAGGAGGCATTAACCAATGTCAGGGTAATAAAATCCTTTGTCAGGGAAAGCCATGAGGAAGAAAAGTTTCAGGCCACCAACCGGGACTTAAAAGAAGGCAGCTTAAATGCCATGAAGGTAGTGATCACTTCCATGCCCTTAATGATGCTGATGATGAACATCACCACCATCGCTGTCGTGTGGTATGGAGGAAATTTAATTATCGCAGGCAAAATGCCTGTAGGAGACTTAACCGCATTTACCATATACATTGTTCAGATTCTCATGTCTCTGATGATGCTATCCATGGTGTTTTTGCAGGCCTCCCGTGCCATGGCTTCTTTAAAGAGAGTAAAAGAGGTCTTAGATACGGAAATTGACTTGACAGATGAACATGCTTCTCAAAAATCCGCACAGATTACTGCCGGAAAAGTGGAGTTTCGTAATGTCTGCTTCCAATATGCTGAGGACGATCTTGTTCTGGATCATATCAGTTTCACTGCAAATCCAGGCGAGACCATTGGTATTATCGGTGCGACCGGAAGCGGCAAGACCTCCCTGGTTCAGCTGATCCCCCGCCTTTACGATGCTGGGGAAGGCGAAGTACTGGTAGACGGGATTAATGTAAAAGATTATTCCATCCGGCATTTAAGAGAAAGCGTAGGTATGGTGCTTCAGAAAAATGTTCTTTTTTCCGGAACCATTGAAGAAAATTTACGCTGGGGAAATGAAACGGCCGATCTGGATGAAATAGTCCTGATGTCAGAAAGCGCTCAGGCTCATGGATTCATCTCCAGCTTCAAAGACGGGTATGATACCGATTTGGGGCAGGGCGGCTCCAATGTCTCAGGCGGACAAAAGCAAAGGCTGTGTATTGCCAGAACCCTTTTAAAGAAGCCTAAAATTCTCATTCTTGATGACAGCACTTCTGCAGTAGATACAGCAACTGAAGCAAAGATCAGACAGAGTTTTACAACCACACTGAAAGATACCACAAAATTTATCATTGCCCAGAGAATTGGGTCAGTGGAAAATGCAGATAAAATAATCGTTCTTGACGAAGGGAAAATTGCAGGGATTGGAACGCATCAAGAACTGATGGAAACCTGTGATGCTTATCAGGAAATTTATTATTCACAAAAAGACCGGGAAAAGGAGGCAGGTGCATAATGGAAGAACAAAAGAAGATAGAAAGCTTAAAAAGGCGTTACGGCCGGTCTGCCTCAGCTCAAAAAGGCGAGAGAGGTCCCGGAGGTCCCGGGCATGGAAGACCCATGAAAAAAGGCACTCCCAAGAATGCCAATGCCACTGCCAGACGCCTACTGTCTTATTTAAGAGAGTACAGACCCCAGATGGCAATCGCATTAGTCTGTGTTGTAATAGGAACTCTTTCTAATTTGGGCGGCTCTTATATGCTGAGGCCCATTATGAATCAGTTTATTGCACCATTAGACGGAAGCAGGGGAGATGTGGCAGGTCTTGCAAAAGGGCTTGCAGTTATGGCGGCGGTTTTCCTTGTGGGAGTAGCGGCTAACTATGCCCAGTCAAGAATCATGATATCGGTTGCCCAGAATGCTCTTGAAAAAATAAGAGATGATTTATTTAAAAAGATGCAGACCCTTCCGGTACGTTTTTATGATACCAACAATACCGGAGACTTAATGAGCCGTTTCAGCAATGATGTGGATACCATCGGTCAGATGTTAAGCAATACCTTAATCCAGCTCTTCTCAGGAGCATTAAGTATTGTGGGAACGCTGTTTCTTATGATCTATACGAATATCTGGCTGACACTGGTGACACTGGTGCTGATACCGGTTATGATAAAGGCAGCAGGAATGATTGGTGGGAGAAGCCAGAAGTATTTCAGCGCCCAGCAAAGCTCTCTGGGTGCAGTGAATGGATATATTGAAGAGACAATCAGCGGACAGAAAGTGGTAAAAGTATTCTGCCATGAAAATGATGCAGAAGAGGAATTTGGAATTCTCAATGATGATTTGAAGAATAACATGATAAAAGCCCAGTTTTTTGGCGGCGTCATGATGCCGATCATGTTTAACCTAAGTCAGTTAAATTATATTTTAACTGCCTGTATCGGAGCGCTCTTATGTGTAATAAAAGGCTTTGATGTTGGCGGACTGACAGTATTTTTAAACTTTTCCAGACAGTTCAGCCGGCCAATTAATGAAATTTCCATGCAGATCAGCAACGTTTTTTCTGCTCTTGCAGGAGCAGAGCGGGTATTTGCAATTATGGATGAGAGTCCGGAGCCTGCAGACGGGGAAGATGCAAACGTGCTGGATCCAATGAATGGTTTTGTGGAATTGAAGAACGTGACCTTTGGCTATAATCCGGATAAAGTGATTTTAAAAGATATCAGCCTTTATGCAAAGCCAGGTCAGAAGATTGCCTTTGTAGGTTCAACCGGAGCGGGTAAAACAACAATTACCAATTTGTTAAATCGTTTTTACGATATACAGGGCGGAGAAATTACCATTGACGGAGTGAATATCAGAAATATAAAAAGAGAAAATCTTCGGGAAAACATTGCCATGGTGCTCCAGGACACCCATTTGTTTACAGGAACTGTAATGGAGAATATTCGTTATGGAAGACTGGATGCGACAGATGAAGAAGTGATCGAGGCAGCAAAAACAGCGTCTGCCTACTCCTTTATCACGAGACTGCATGACGGATTTGAGACGGTTTTAGAAGGAGATGGAGCTAATTTAAGCCAGGGTCAGAGACAGCTACTTAACATAGCAAGAGCAGCTATTTCCAAAGCCCCCATTTTAATTCTTGACGAGGCAACAAGTTCGGTAGATACAAGAACAGAAAAGCATATTGAACGGGGTATGGACCGCCTTATGACCAACCGGACCACCTTTGTAATCGCTCACCGGCTGTCCACAGTCAGAAATGCCAATGCCATTATGGTACTGGAAAATGGTGAGATCATCGAACGGGGTGATCACGAGGAACTTTTAAATCATAAAGGACGATATTATCAACTTTACACCGGAGCAGCAGAACTGGATTAATCCATGGTTTTTAACAGTTAATTTAGTGAGGGAGCATTGGGCAAAGCTATGAATGGGAAGGGATTTCTGCTCATGGCAAGCCGGATGCTCCTGTTTTGTTATTATTTTTTTTAATAAATAAATGGGCTGATTAATGAAAAATATTTATTAATAATAAAGAGAATTTTTAAACAAAAAGAAAAAATTAACAAAAATTTAACAAAGAAGAATGTATAAAAATAAAAACAATAATTAAAAAAACTGATTATTTTGTTTTTTTATGTATACAAGAAGAAATGATTGTTTTTTTTGGAAAACAAAGTCATTGGTTACAAAGTTTAATTGTCTAAAATTTAACAATAAATTACAACTTAAGGCAGGTGGTTCCTCCCACCAATGGTAAGAATTACAATCGGAACACAGTATACAATATGTAATTTCGGATTGTTTCGGCCTACAGATTGTGTTATACTTACTCCGGTGACAAAGTGAGAAGATTTTGTCGGGAGAGATAAAGAATTGTAGAGAAAGAGGGTTAGTCTAATGGGTTTGGCTACATTTAAAGGCGGCATTCACACCTATGAAGGAAAAGAATTGTCGGAAAATAAACCTGTGCAGGTACTGCAGCCAAAAGGCGAGATGGTGTTCCCGCTATCCCAGCATATCGGTGCTCCTGCGAAGCCTCTGGTGGCAGCAGGTGATCAGGTATTAGTTGGTCAGAAGATCGGAGAAGCAGGCGGTTTTATTTCTGCCTGTGTGATCAGTTCTGTTTCAGGAACAGTAAAAACCATTGAACCAAGAATGGTTGCCAACGGCTCCATGGTAATGTCAATCATTGTTGATAATGATGGCAAATATCAGGAAGCGGAAGGTTTTGGAAAACAGCGGGATCCCAAATCCCTGTCAAAAGAGGAGATACGTGATATCGTAAAGGAATCCGGCATTGTAGGACTTGGCGGTGCAGGTTTTCCTACACATGTAAAGCTTACACCAAAGGATGAGTCAAAGATTGATACGATTATCGTTAACGGAGCAGAATGCGAACCATATCTGACTTCCGATTATCGGATGATGCTGGAAGAGCCGGAAAGTATTATTAAAGGTCTGAATATCATTCTTCAGCTGTTTGATAATGCAAAAGGTGTGATCGGAATTGAAGACAATAAACCAGAGGCAATTAAAGTGATGACGGAGCTTGTAAAAGATGAGCCAAGAATCACGGTTTGCCCCTTAAAGACAAAATATCCACAGGGTGGAGAGCGTGCTTTAATCTATGCGGTAACAGGAAGAAAGATCAACTCTTCCATGCTTCCGGCTGATGCAGGCTGCATCGTGGATAACGTGGATACGGTGATATCCATTTACAATGCTGTTGCAAATTCCACTCCATTAATCAGAAGAATTGTAACAGTTACCGGCGATGCGATTGCAAACCCACAGAACTATAATGTGAGAACAGGAACAAATTATGCCGAGCTGTTAGAGGCTTCCGGCGGATTTAAAACAGAACCGGAGAAAGTAATTTCCGGAGGACCCATGATGGGGCAGGCATTGTTTAACATGAATATTCCTGTTACCAAAACCTCCTCTGCGCTTACCTGCATGTCAAAGGATGAGGTTGCACTAAATGCACCTACTGCCTGCATCCGTTGCGGCAGATGTGTCAATGTATGTCCAAGCCGCGTGGTTCCACAGATGATGATGCAGGCAGCTATGAGATCTGACATAGATACATTTGTAAAATTAGATGGTATGGAATGCTGCGAATGCGGCTGCTGTGCATATGCCTGTCCGGCGAAACTGCCATTAACCCAGGCGTTTAAAGAGATGCGCAAAACAGTTATCGCAAGCAGAAAAAAAGCGTAGGAGAGTGAAGTATGAGTAAATTATTAAACGTATCATCATCACCTCATGTCAGGGACCAGGTAACATCACAGAATCTTATGCTGGATGTTGCAATTGCCATGATCCCGGCTACTGCGTATGGTGTATATCAGTTTGGAGTAAAAGCTGCACTGGTGTTACTTGTCAGCATTTTATCCTGTGTATTAAGTGAATATGTTTTTGAATCCCTTATGGGGAAACCAGTAACTGTCAGTGACGGCAGTGCACTTGTAACCGGAATGATTCTTGGACTTAACATGCCTCCGGCAATTCCGCTATGGATGCCATTTTTAGGCGGTGTGTTTGCGATTATTGTTGTAAAACAGCTTTACGGCGGTCTGGGACAGAACTTTATGAACCCTGCCCTTGCGGCAAGATGTTTTCTTCTGATCTCATTTGCAGGTCCTATGACCACGTTTACATACAATGACGCGGTTGTAAGTCCTACTCCTCTTGCAGCGTTTAAAGCTGGTCAGTCAGTTGATGTGGCTGCTATGTTTATCGGAAAAATTCCTGGAACAATCGGAGAAGTTTCCGTTATCGCCCTTCTGATTGGTGCAGCATATTTAATTGCAAGAAAAGTAATATCAATCCGTATTCCGGCTGCCTATTTAATTACATTTTCTCTGTTTGTATTTGTGTTTGGACAGCATGACCTGATGTACGTCCTGACTCACTTATGCGGCGGCGGTATCATATTTGGTGCATTCTTTATGGCAACCGATTATGTAACAAGTCCTGTTACAATAAAGGGGCAGATCTATTTTGGAATTCTGTTAGGTGTGCTTACCGGTCTGTTCCGTCTTTTCGGAGGTTCTGCAGAGGGAGTTTCTTATGCAATCATCATCAGCAATATTCTGGTTCCGCTGATTGAGAAGATTTCACTTCCAAAAGCATTTGGAAAGGAGGGCAAATAAGATGAAGAGTGGCGGATATATGAAAGACGCGTTAATTTTATTTGTCATTACTCTGGTTTCCGGTTTCCTGTTAGGCGGTGCTTATCAGATTACGAAAGCTCCCATTGAAAAAGCAACTCTTGCTGCAAATATTGTGGCATATAAGGCAGTGTTTCCGGAAGCAGCTGATTTTAAGTCAGATGATAAGATGAAGGCAGCCATTGAAACCTGCAATACAGATCTTACCACACAGAACTTTGGTAAAGTTGGTGTGAACAATGCGCTTCAGGCGGTAGATGGAAGCGGTACACTGCTTGGTTATGTCATCACTTCCCATTCCGATGACAGCTACGGTGGTACAATCGAACTGTCTGTAGGAATTAAAGCCGATGGAAGCATAAGCGGAATTGAGTTTCTTGCAATCAGCGATACTCCAGGTTTGGGTCTTAAGGCCAAAGAACCGGCATTTAAAGATCAGTACAATGGAAAGAGTGCGGAGTCACTTACGGTAACCAAATCAGGTAATGCAGGCGATGCTGAAATCAACGCCATCAGCGGTGCAACCATTACATCAAGCGCTACTACCAATGCGGTTAATGCAGCATTGTATTATGTGCATCACTATATGAATCAGTAGGAGGTGGGAAGATGAACAACAAATGTACAGAACGTTTATTTAACGGTATCGTAAAAGAGAACCCGACCTTCGTGCTGATGCTCGGTATGTGTCCGACTCTGGCTGTTACCACATCTGCAGTAAACGGAGCAGGTATGGGACTTTCCACAACTGTGGTACTGTTATTTTCTAATATGATTATTTCTGCTATGCGTAAGATTATTCCGGATCGTGTCAGAATTCCGGCTTACATTGTTATTGTAGCAACTCTCGTTACCATCGTGCAGCTGCTTTTACAGGCATACGTGCCCAGCCTTTATTCAGCTCTTGGAATCTACATTCCGCTGATCGTAGTTAACTGTATTATCTTAGGTCGTGCAGAATCCTATGCTTCCAAGAACGGAGTGGCAGAATCCACCTTTGACGGAATCGGTATGGGACTTGGCTTCACGGTAGCTTTAACCTGTATCGGACTTGTTCGTGAGATCCTGGGTTCCGGTGCCGTATTCGGACACACCATCATTCCGGAGAATTACCACATTGCTATTTTTGTTCTGGCTCCTGGTGCATTCTTTGTGCTTTCAATTTTAACTGCTTTGCAGAATAAATTTAAAGCTCCGTCTGCAACCAACGGCTCTGTTCCACAGTCTAAGTTAGCCTGCGGAGGCAACTGCATGTCCTGTACCGGTTCTTCCTGCATGTCAAACCATGAAGTTTTAGAGACCAGAAAAAGACAGGCAGAGGAAGAAGCTCTTGCAGCGAAAAAAGCAGAAGTAGCCAGAAAAGAAGCAGAATTAAAAACTGCAACTTCCAAGAAAGACGAATAGGAGAGTGGATCGATGAAAGAATTATTATTAATTGCCATTGGCTCCGCACTGGTTAATAACGTAGTGCTCAGTCAGTTCCTCGGCCTTTGTCCATTCCTTGGAGTTTCCAAAAATGTGAAAACTTCTGCCGGCATGGGCGCGGCTGTTATCTTTGTAATTACCATTGCATCATTTGTTACCAGCTTAATTTATAAGAGTGTATTGGTCGGTCTTCATCTGGAATTTTTACAGACGATCGTATTTATTCTTGTAATTGCAGCGCTGGTACAGTTTGTAGAAATGTTTTTAAAGAAATCCATGCCTGCTCTTTATGACGCGCTTGGTGTATATCTGCCTCTGATTACAACAAACTGTGCTGTTTTAGGTGTGGCACTGACCAATGTTCAGAAGGACTATAACATTCTGGAGAGCGTTGTAAACGGTGTGGGTATTTCCGTTGGTTTCACCATTGCCATTATTATGCTGGCTGGTGTCCGTGAAAGAATCGAATATAATGACGTTCCTCATTCCTTTAAGGGATCACCAATTGTTCTGATTACCTCTGGCCTGATGGCAATTGCATTTTTCGGATTTTCCGGATTAATTTAAGGGAGGAGACGAAAGAATATGATAACAGGAATTATTTTTGCGGCGGCCGTTGTTGGCATTATCGGTATTCTGATTGGAGTATTCCTCGGCATTGCAAGTGAGAAATTTAAAGTTGAGGTTGACGAGAAGGAGATCATGGTCAGAAATGAGCTGCCAGGCAACAACTGCGGCGGTTGCGGCTATGCAGGGTGTGATGCTCTTGCAAAAGCCATTGCTGCAGGTCAGGCTGATGTTGGTGCCTGTCCGGTTGGTGGTGCTTCTGTGACTGAAAAGATCAGTGAAATCATGGGAGTAGCTGCAGGTTCAGCTGAGAAGAAGGTCGCTTTTGTTAAGTGCAAAGGCAGCTGTGATAAAACGAAAGTTCAGTATAATTATTATGGTATTGATGACTGCCGTAAGATTTCAGTCGTACCTGGATCTGGTGAGAAGTCATGTGTTTATGGCTGTATGGGATACGGATCCTGTGTGAAAGCATGTGAATTTGATGCGATCCATGTTGTGGACGGTATTGCAGTAGTTGATAAGGAGAAGTGCGTTGCCTGTGGCAAATGTGTGGCTTCCTGCCCCAATGCATTAATTGATATGGTTCCATATAAAGCAGAGTATTTAGTTCAGTGTAACTCCCATGATAAGGGAAAAGATGTAAAGGCTAAATGCGATGTGGGCTGTATTGGATGTACCATGTGTATCAAACAGTGTGAATTTGATGCCATCCATATGGACAATAATGTTGCGATTATTGATTATGACAAATGCACCAATTGCGGTAAATGTGCCGCCAAGTGCCCGGTTAAGGTAATTATATAAAATGTTATAGGTATAAGAGTGCTGTAATACAGGCTTGTTTCTTAACAGTCTTGTGTTACAGCATTTTTTTGTTAATTTTCTAGCAATTTAACAGAAAATGTTAAAAAAATGATTTATAATTTAGATTAATTCTTGATAAAAAGCAAATATACTGATATAATAGCAAATACAAAAAGGATACAAAGGAGATCGTTCTATGAAAAAAACATGATAATTTATGTACTTTCATTCATGATTATATTCCTGCTTGCGGGCTGTGCCGGTTCAAAAGTACAGGACAATACCACTGAATCCTCAGAAAAACTGGAGCTTACATTGGATGAACTTTCAAAATATAATGGCAAAGACGGAAATCCTGCTTATATCGCGGTTGATGGCGTGATCTATGATGTTACTGAAAGCAAGATGTGGAAGGACGGAGAACACAATGGCTACACGGCAGGTAAGGATCTGACAGAAGAGATTAAGAAAGTATCTCCTCACGGAACTTCTGTTTTAAAGAAGATGAAAGAAGTAGGAAAAATTGTGGAATAAACCGGAGGCGATAATATGTATGAAGTGTTAGGTATTATAAGCGCAGTTTTGTTTGCAATTGTTATGATGCCGTTTTTACTGAGGCATTTTAACCGGATATTCTACAAAGGGAAAAATCATATGATTTCCAGTTGGAGAATGAGGTTTAGAAAGATTCATAAACCTGCCGGGTTTAGTCTGGCAGTGATTGCCCTGATTCATGGATACCTGGCGCTTGGTTCAATCCGGCTTCATACAGGTACCCTTGCCTGGATTGTCAGTATTGCGGCGGTAATTCTTGGAGTACTCTTTTCCATAAAGAAAAAAGCTGTAATCTTAGTATGGCACAGGAGAATTGCATTACTGGCCATTCTTTTTATCGCTTTGCATCTGCTGGTACCAGGTGCGCTTTATTACATTGGATTTTAAAAGAAGAGCGTTACATTTTATCAGGCTGAACAGGCCCACACAGGTAGAGTAAAAATCGAACCTGTGTGGGTCTGTTCAATTTATTGGAGCATAAAACCAGTATTTTATTACATATAAACTTCTATTTTCAACATGGTTCCGTTTTTTGTAGAATTTTGTAGTATATTGGAAAACAGACCGAGGGGGAGGTGAGTGTCATTTCGTATTAAGTATTGCATCAGGTCGCCGAATATCCGGTAATTTAATCAAAAGAATCTGGTTACAAAAGATAATGGAGGATAATTATTATGAAAAAGCTACTTTTATTGTTTCTGACTTTAACGATAGCGTTGTCAGCCAATAGCATCTCCTTTGCTGCACAAGAGGATTCCACAAAAGAATTTATAGAAGCGAAAACAGTATCTGTAAGTGGTGAGAGCAGCCCTGTAAACGGGGATTCCCTGAAAGCTCCCAAAGGCGCCCGATCTGCAAGACCACAGGATAAATCAGGCGTTAAGAAGGATGATTTACTGAATCAAAGCCTTTCACGCCAGGCAGCCACTTCCTGGAAGTACCTAAATGGATATACTGTATACAGCCAGATCACTAACTATAATTGCGGCCCGGCAACTGTTCAGGCTGCATTAAATTATCTCGGCGTTTCTCGCAATCAGTCGGACATTGCAAGAGGATGCCGGACTACCACCAACGGCTCCTATCTCGCGGATATGATAAACTATATTAACGGTCAGCAGACGAGGAACAGATACGTAGGAAGATACAATGAATCCTCCTCTGAGATGTGCAGACTATTATACAATGGTGTTTCCACTTCGAAAGCGGCTCCCATTATAGGAGTGACCTTTTCAACCAGTGACGGCTGGCTCTATTCAACAAATGGTCATTTCATGTCCGTGTATGGAGCGAAAAGTGATAAATCCGCATTTGCCCTGGGTGATCCATGGATTGGATACTCTGGTTCAGGATTGGATGGAGAATCCTGGACATATACGAAGTCTGCATCTACTTTATATAAAGCATACAACCGGGTAAATATTGGATTTATGTATTAAATTTATAGAATGCAAGAATTCTTAAAAAGACTGAGGGGATATGTTCCCTTTGGTCTTTTTAAGGCAATAAGAGGGAGTTCCTGAATATATGAATAAGAAAATCAAAGTCTTTATCCTGCCGCTGATCATGGTATGCATCATATTCCTGTCAGGATGCCATATTCAGGCGGATCATGGCAATACCGGTGAATCCACATCAAATGAAGTCCAGGCATACAATGTGACCTTTGATGATTCTGCTCTGAGAACCTATATAGATATTTATGAAACCAAATTATTATATATGGAGATGAGTGAGTCGGAGGCTGCTTTTTATATTTACAATTTTAAGGATGGAAGTAATCAAAAGATTTTGACCGTAGATAATTTTGCTTTGAAAGGGATGAGCAATGCATTGATCAATGACACGCTCTATTTCTATTTAAGTCTTTATAATGGATCTGAACTTGAGAATGACTTATATGCTGTAAATTATATGGAAGATAAGATGTATGCAGTATCTAAAAATATGTATTCCCAGAAGCTTATTCCATTAACAGTCTTAGGGGGCAGCCTGGTATCTCTTCAAGGTAATAATACGGATAATGGTGCCTTTTATTCTTTTATGGAAACAATGAACAGTAACCAGAACATGGAGCAGGTGCAACTGGATTCTGATAAGATAAACCCACCCCGTCAAATTATATATATAACCAGTGATGGGAGCTGTCTATATGCTTTAGAAAAAAGCAAGTCTGGTTTCAGTTTCAATTGCTTTATCACCAGGTACAATTCTGATTTTGCTTTTATAAGTGAAACAGATATAACCAGTCTGTTAAAAACCTACGAATTAACCAGTGGAATAGGTTCTTTCAGTGTATTCAGTCACTATTTTACCATTACGGATTATTCCAATAATACCATTGTGGGTGATTTCGACAGAGGGGATAATCAGGCTCTTTTATATGAAAATGATGTTGAGTATGTTCGCGATTTTTCCGGTCTTACTACTAATAAATACTTGTATAAAAGAAATACCAATCAGATTTACAAAATGGATGAGGTTACAGGAAAAATTGAGCTTCAAAATTTTGATTTAGATAATGATTCATCAAATATTCGTGTCATGCTGTCTTATGGGGATAATCTATTAATTGTCAAACAGCCGGATTCTGATCATGACGGCAGTGAAACGGTATATCTGATTCCCACAGATAACGATAAATAGTGAAGGGAAAAGAAAGGATGCCGTCAAGCAGCTGAAATCAGCTATGCTTCGCGGCACCCTGTCTTTATTCTTATAATTTAGAATCCAAAATATTTCATGGCATTGTTATAAGAAATGCCTTCGATAATTTCTTTTAAAGCCTTCTGGTCGTCTGGATATTCTCCGTTATCTACCCAGCCGCCTACCAGCTCGCAAAGAATTCTGCGGAAATATTCGTGTCTGGTATAAGATAAGAAGCTTCTGGAGTCGGTAAGCATTCCGATGAAGTTTCCAAGGCATCCTAAGTTGGCAAGAGAAGTCATCTGGTCTGTCATGCCGGTTTTGTGATCATTAAACCACCAGGCAGAACCCTGCTGGATCTTTCCAGGGTACTGACTCTGGAAGCAGCCAAGGATTGTTCCGATGGAAGCGTTATCATTGGGGTTTAAGGAGTAGATAATTGTCTTCGGAATCTCATCAGTAGCGCTTAAAGCGTTAAGATAATCAGCCATCTGTGCGGAAGGAGCGTAGTTGTTGATACAGTCAAATCCGGTATCAGGTCCTAACTGCTCAAACATAAACGCATTGTTATCTCTCTTGCAGCCGTAATGAAGCTGCATGATCCATCCCATACGATTGTATTCCTTTGCTGCAAAAATCATAAATGCAGTTTTGTATTTCAGTTCTTCTTCTTTCGTAACAGCTTTTCCGGAAACGCTCTTTGCAAAGATCGCATCAAGCTCTGCATCATCTGCAGGTACATACATTACGTACTCAAGGGCATGGTCGGAAACGCAGCAGCCCTGGCTTGTAAAGAATTCCATACGGTTCTTTAAAGCAGCCTTTAAAGAAGCGAAGTCTTTGATTTCCATGCCGCTTGCTGCGGACAGCTTTGCAATATAAGCTGCAAAATCAGGCTTTTCAACATTCATGGCTTTGTCTGGTCTCCACGCTGGAAGAACCTTTACCTCAAATGAAGAATCTGCAGCAATTTTCTGATGCCATTCCAGTGTATCAGCAGGATCATCAGTAGTACAGATTAAGGTTACATTGGACTGTCTGATTAAATTGCGTACACTCATGGAATCCTGATGCAGCTTTTCGTTGCATAAATTCCAGACTTCTTCTGCTGTATCGCCGTTTAAGTAGCCGGTGTAACCAAAATATCTCTGAAGTTCCAGATGGCTCCAGTGATAAAGAGGGTTTCCGATGAGCTTTGGCATAGTTTCTGCCCATTTCTGGAATTTTTCTCTGTCAGTGGCATCTCCAGTAATGTATTTTTCCTCTACACCATTGGAACGCATCTGACGCCATTTATAATGATCGCCGCCCAGCCATACCTGTGTAATGGTATCAAATTTGCGGTCTTCATAGATTTCCTGTGGATTGATGTGGCAGTGATAGTCTACGATAGGCATCTTTGCCGCATAATTGTGATAAAGATCTTTTGCAGACTGGGTAGACAGTAAAAAGTCCTTGTCCATAAACTGTTTCATGTTGGTGAGTCCTCCTTAAAAATATATGTGATTAGAAATTAGTAGTACCTCGCTTTATGAGCTCTGGAGTAATGGTGGTCTTTGCAGGCACATTGCCTCCTTCCAGCACCTTCATCAAAGTATTGACAGTAGTGGTGCAGAGAGCTTCAACCTTGTTGTCCACGGAAGTGATTTCGGGTGTTGTACAACGGGACAATATGGAATTATTGTATCCGATGATGCTTAAGCCCTCAGGGATGGAAATTCCGGTCTGATTCGCATATTTTACCGCACCAACGGCCAAAATATCCTCAGCAGCTAAAACGGAATCAAATTTTATTCCGGAATCAGACAGTTCCTTAAGCTGCTCCATGGCAAGATCCGGATCTTTGGAACAGAGAACCATAAGTTCGTCCCGAACCGGTAAACTGGCAGCAGCAGTGGCCTGACGATAACCGGAGAGCTTCCGTAAATTGCTGTAAGAAGTGCCGGAATAAAGATATAACAGTGCTGACCGGCCTGATTCGTAAAGCTTTGCAGCAGCAGAATAGACAGCGGCCTGATCGTCACAGACTGTGCTGTAAATCTGTCCGCCCTCCAGACAGCCATTGACCAGCATAATAGGGATGTCCTTTGCAGCTTCCAAAAGATAGGCATTGTCCTTTTCTCTGGCTTCCACATAATGGGAGCCGGCAAGGATTATGGCATCCACCCGCTTGGAACGCAGCAGTTCCAGATACTTCTTTTTGGTTTCGGGAAGATAGCCGCTGCAGCATAAGATGGAATCATATCCGCTGCTTCTCAGTTGCTTTTCCAGAAAATAGACAGCCTCTGCAAGCCATGGGTCAGAGGAATCCGCACACATGATTCCAATGGTCTTCATGGTGTTAAGCCCCAGACTTCTGGCGAACACATTCGGTGTATAACCCAGCTCGTCCATGACAGCGAGAACCCGCTTTCTGGTCTTCTCACTGACATTGGGATTCCCGTTAATCACGCGGGAAACGGTGGCGATTGAAACATGAGCATGTTCGGAAACATCATAAATATTCAAAAGCATCCCTCCGTAATTGTAAGTATTTACATTCCTAAGTTATTATACATAATTATGATATATATTACAATCCCCCATTTATTAATTTTGCAAAATAATCCACAAAATCAGTATAATCCTGTAAACACTTACAAATACTTCGTATATGCGAAAATAATCTTGCTTTTTTGTAGATCCCGGGAGTATACTAGAGCCTAGAAACGGAGGCTATACCATGAAACTTAACAGAACCACACAACGTACAGTAGAAATCCTGAAGCTTATTTCGAAAACACCGGAAGGCGCAACGTTAGATGATATCTGTCAGAAACTGGATTTACCAAAGACCAGTGCCTATGATATTGTCACCACTCTGGGAGAGATGGGCATGGTCAATGTGACACGGGGGCAGAAGCAGAATTATACCATTGGCTTAATGGCATACAGAATCGGAGTAAATTATACCAATAATCTGAACTTCATCGGAATTATTGAACCGGTACTGAAGGCATTTTCCAAAGAAGTAGGAAAAACTGTTTTCTTTGGAGTTCCGTCGGATCATCATGTTGTATACATATGTAAGTTCGAACCGGAGAATCCTATCATTACAACCGCTACGGTGGGATCGAAAAATCCTATGTACTGCACTTCCCTTGGGAAGGTGATTCTTGCATACAGTGATGAAGAAAACAGAGATCAGATCATCAGCCGTATCCGATTTACCCGGTATACAGAACGAACCATTGAAAACAGAGAAGGCCTACTTGCTGAACTGGAACAGGTCAGAGAAAGAGGATACGCCTTTGATGCAAGAGAGATGGAAGAGCATATGCAGTGCGTGGGAGCTCCGGTTTTTGACCGGGATGGCAACGTACTGGGAGCGATCAGCATTTCCAGCTTATATAAGCCGGCGGAAGATTATGAGGCTCTTGGAACGCTGGTTTCCAGAAAGGGTATGGAGGTTTCCAGGTTATTAGGCTTTCTTGGAAAAATATGAGGAATACTTATTGACAAAATGCCTGGAAGCGATTAATATTTCAAGTATAAGAATCGTAAATATGAAGTTAATTCGTATATGCGAATTTAAAAAAGGAGAGAAGAACAATCATGAAAAAAGAACAAGTTTTATCAAAGATGAAAAAAGACTGTCTGGTTGCTGTTGTTCGTGCAAAAAGCCTGGAACAGGGCGAGAAAGTCGTTGATGCAATCATTGCAGGCGGAATTAATTTTATTGAAATTACTATGACTATGGATGAAGGAAACCCAATTGAATTCATCGCTAAAATGTCTGAAAAATATAGCACCAATGAAGATGTTGTAATCGGTGCAGGTACCGTACTTGATCCTGAAACTGCAAGAGCAGCAATCCTTGCAGGAGCAAACTATGTGGTAAGCCCAGGCTTAAACGTAGAGACAATCAAGCTTTGCAACCGTTACAGAGTACCGATGCTTCCAGGTGTTATGACTCCTACCGAAGCAATCACTGCACTGGAGTGCGGCTGTGACATCATCAAGATCTTCCCAGGCAACATCATGGGACCAGCAGCGATCAGCTCCTTTAAAGGACCCCTTCCTCAGGGTGATTTCATGCCATCCGGCGGTGTTGACGTTGATAACGTTGATAAGTGGATCAAGGCAGGTGCATATGCCGTTGGTACAGGCAGCAGCCTGACAAAGGGCGCTAACACAGGCGATTTTGCAGCAGTTACAGCAAAAGCAAAAGAATTTGTTGAAGCAGTAGCAGCAGCTCGCAAATAATAGAAAACAACTTGAGAATTAAGGAGAATACAAAATGGCAAAGATCGTAACCATGGGCGAGATCATGTTAAGATTATCTACCCCGAACAATGAAAAGTTTATTCAGGCAGATGAGTTTGATGTAAATTACGGCGGCGGCGAAGCAAACGTTGCTGTTTCTCTTGCAAATTATGGACATGAAGCAGAATTCGTTTCTGCAGTTCCAAAGAACCCAATCGGTGATTGCGCAGTTGCAGCATTAAGAAAATACAATGTTGGAACAAAGCACATTGCAAAGACTGGTGAAAGACTTGGTATCTACTTCTTAGAGACAGGCTCTGCTATGAGAGCTTCTACTGTTGTATATGACAGAGCACATTCCTCTATCTCTACTGCAACAGCAGCAGACTTTAACTTCGATGAGATCTTCGAGGGTGCAGACTGGTTCCACTTTACAGGAATCACTCCTGCTGTCAGCGACAGTGCAGCTGAACTGACTGAGGCAGCTTTAAAAGCAGCTAAGGCTCATGGCGTAACTGTATCCGTTGACTTAAACTTCCGTAAGAAATTATGGTCTTCCGAGAAAGCTCAGAAGGTTATGACCAACTTAATGCAGTATGTTGATGTATGTATCGGTAACGAAGAAGATGCAGAGAAAGTACTTGGCTTCAAGCCAGGCAACACTGATGTTACTTCCGGAGAACTGGAATTACAGGGATATGTTGATATCTTCAATCAGATGGTTGACAAGTTCAACTTCAAATATGTAATCAGCTCTTTACGTGAAAGCCATTCCGCTTCCGATAACGGCTGGTCTGCATGTATTATGGATGGAGCTACCCGTGAATTCTATCACTCCAGAAAGTATCATATCACACCAATCGTAGACCGTGTAGGCGGCGGAGATTCCTTCGCAGCAGGCGTGATCTGCGGTATGGCTGATAAGAAAGATTTCAAGGCTGCTCTGGAATATGCAGTAGCTGCTTCCGCATTAAAGCACACCATTCCTGGCGACTTTAACCTGGTATCCAGAGAAGATGTTGACAGCCTTGCTGGCGGTGACGGATCAGGACGTGTTCAGAGATAATCAGTCTGAACTGTTTTCGGCAGTAGATATAACTGCCTCTAACTGAACGAGGAAAGACATCGGGGGTCATTATGCATGACCCCCTTTTTTAAAATCTATGGAGGAACGATCAAGATGAGTGACAGACCATTTGATTTATTAAGCCTGGGAGAATTGCTTTTACGTCTGTCTCCGGACGGAGTGGAAAGACTGGTCCGGGGAGATTCCTTTCAGAAACAGGTTGGTGGAGCAGAGTTAAACGTTGCGGTAGGAGCGGCTCTTTTAGGGCTTCATACCGGTGTGGTAACCCAGCTTCCAGCCAATGATATGGGAAATTTTGTAAAGAACAAAGTGCGTTCCTATGGAATCAGTGATGATTATTTTGTTTATGATAACAGCTCCAATGCCAGACTTGGACTTTATTATTACGAATATGGTGCATATCCGAGAAAACCCAAGGTAATTTACGACAGAAAGAACAGTTCTTTCTATAATATCAGTGAAGCCTCTTTTCCAGAGGACATGTACAAAGCAACCACCTGCTTTCATACCACCGGCATTACCCTTGCTCTGTGTGAGAATACGAGAAAGACTGCCATTGATATGATACGCAAATTCAAAGAGAGCGGCACCATTATTTCTTTTGATGTAAATTTCCGCGGTAATTTATGGACAGGAGAGGAAGCAAGAGCCTGCATCGAGCAGATCCTTCCCTTTGTGGACATTTTCTTCTGTTCGGAAGATACAGCAAGGCTGACCTTCAAAAAAGAAGGAACAGCCAAAGAAATGATGAAGAGCTTTACAAAAGACTATCCCATTTCCATCGTGGCTTCTACGCAGAGAATCGTACATAGCCCGAAAAGCCATACGTTCGGTTCCATTATTTACGATGCTGCAAGAAACGAATATTATGAGGAAGAACCATACCATAATATTGATGTTGTTGACCGGATTGGAAGCGGAGATGCTTATATAGCAGGTGCACTTTATGGCCTTTTAAGCACTGGCGGTGACTGCATGAAAGCAGTTCAGTACGGCAATGCCACTGCGGCTTTAAAGAACACCATACCAGGTGATCTTCCAACCTCTGATTTAAGTGAAGTGAATACTGTAATTCGGGAACATAATGATAAGGGACCTCAAAGCGAGATGAGCAGGTAGGTAAATAAGATCTTTTGACAGGCGGAACAGGATAATGAAAATCCTGCTCCGCCTGATTTAATATTATTGTATTCATCCTGTAATGAATTTAAACCTTTAAATAAAATAATAGAATTTATATGATATGAAAATAAAATTGTAATGCATAATTGACAAAATAAAAATTATATTATATAGTTAGATTAGTTAATATGTGTAACAAAAGTTCTGTAATTTACAATTTAAACGTTTAAACAACACTTATGCTGAAGGATTCTATATTATCTTTTAGCTATTCTTAAACATGGTAGTTTAAACGATTAAATAAAAAATAATCTGGAGGGAAAATTTTATGAGAAGGAAGAAATTATGGGGATTACTTTTTCTGACAGCGGCTGCAGTGGGAATGCTGGCCGGTTGCAGCACAAAGGGAGGAGAGACAGCCGGGGGTACAAAAAAAGACGGAGGTCAGAAGGTTACCATCGCTGTCTGGAATGAACCCAATAAGGATGAGGCGCTGAATATGTATGCCCAGGCAGAAAAGGCAACCGGGATTAAAGTGGAAGTAACGGTGATTCCGGAAAGCGACTATTCTTCCAAGTTAAATCAGATGGTTTCCACAGGGGATAATTCTGCTGATATCTATGTGATCTGGGAGAATGATATTGCCAATTTTGCCAAGGCGAAAGGCATCATTCCCATGGATGATTACCTGAAAAATTCAACCGTCAAAACAGAAGATTTTATTGACGCAGTTTCCTCACTGTCCGCCGGGCTTGGAGGTACATACGGTCTGCCGTGGTGTGCTGCGACTGAGCTTCTTTTCTATAATAAAGATATGTTTGATGCTGCCGGGATTTCTTATCCAGACAACAACTGGTCCTATGAGGATTATAAGTCCGCTGCAGAAAAGCTGACCCAAAAGGCGGCTGATGGTACAACAAAACAGTATGGCTGTACACTTCCCAATACCCAGACCTGGTGGGCGGGAATTGGCGGTGCAGGCGATCAGGTATATGACCCTTCCAAGGGCCAGATGGTCATTGGTGACGGAGCAATATCCTTTGTCTCAGACGTGGCTGCTATGGCCAAAAACGGGGTGATGCCGGAACCATCTTCCGATACGGCAGATTTATTTGCTTCTGGTAAGGCGGCTATGAGCTGGCAGGGAAGCTGGAATATCGGAACTTATGGAAGCAGCCTTCCCTTTCAGTGGGATATTGCTACCATACCTACAGATAAGGTAAAATACAACACCCTTCATACCGGCTTTTACAGCATTAACGCAAAAAGTAAGAACCAGGATGCCGCATTTAAGGTAATTGAATATCTGATGGGAGAAGAGGGGCAGACCATTAATTCTAAGTCCAGCGGCAATCCATCTGCTGTCAAATCCATTGCTGAAAAAGGTGCATGGAAGGTGGAAAGTGCCACTACCATTAAAAACTGGGATGCAATGACCGATTCGTTAAAAGCTGGTGTATTTGGATACACCTGTCTTCCTTCCGGAGTTACCAACAATGCAGTCAGCGAATTTAACGCGGCAGTACTTGGCCAGAAGACACCCGAAGAAGCTGTAAAAAAAGCCGATGCCTATGCCCGGGAAACCATTGGCTACTAAAAGGTAAGCTGGAAGGAAAGTGAATGATAATGGAAAAAGAAAGCAGTAAGACGGCGAAGAAGAAAAAGCTTATGAATCATTTGACAGCCTATGCTTTTTGCGCTCCGTGGATGATAGGATTTGTATGCTTCACCCTGTTTCCCATTGCCTTTTTATTTGCTGTCAGTCTGACAAACCGGAAACTGAGTGGTGTTTCCCAGTTCATAGGCCTGGCTAATTATGTAACGATGTTTCAAAGTGCCACGTTTTGGAATTCCATTCGTGTAACCTTGTTTTTCACAATTGTTATGATGGTCGTAACTACTGTATGGGCTGTAGTTATGGCGCTGCTGTTAAATTACAGGCAAAGGCTCAATGGTCTCTTTCAGTTTTGTTATTTTCTACCGTCGGTTATCCCGACGGTAGCACTTGCCTATACGTTCCGAACCATATTTGGAAAGGAAGCAGGGCTTTTGAATGGGATTATTTCTGCATTAACAGGTAAGAATGTGATGATTAACTGGCTGTACGACAGCCGTACCGTCTATCTGGCTCTGTTTTTTATCACCCTGTTTACGTACAATACAGGACAAATGATGCTGATATTCCGATCTGGTTTAAATGATGTGCCCAGAGAGCTTTATGAGGCATGTGAAATTGATGGAGCCAGTCCGTTAAAAAAATTCTTTCGGATTACCCTTCCCATGATATCACCCATTATCCTGTTTAATGCGGTTATGGGTTGTATCAGTGCATTGAATGGCTCATTTGCTCTTTTATATCCACTGACTGGAGAAAATGGCGATCCAAACGGAATGTCACAGGTACTCAGCCTTCTGATCTATAAAGAAGCGTTCAGCAATATGAAGGTAGGCTATGCCTGTGCCATGTCTGTCATACTTTTTCTGATTACGTGTTGTTTTGGCATCGGTATATTTGCAATCTCAAAAAAGATTGTTTACTATGAAAATTAAAGGGGGAGAGACATGAAATCAGCAAAAACGAAAAAAAGAACCAGCCGGATTCTGGTTTTTATGATGAAAATTCTGGTCGGAATAATCATGTTTTCTCCGATCATCTGGGTTCTCACCGGTTCTTTTAAGACCTTAACTGAGTTTACTTCATCATCTGATATTTTCCCCCAAAAAGGGACCTTAGAAAACTATAAGTATATTTTTTATCACTCCAACTATGTGCTTTATGTCAGAAACACAGTTCTTCTGATGGCGGGAACCACGGCGGGAACTTTAATTTCCTCCTCACTGGTTGCCTATCCTCTGGCTAGAATGGAGTTTCCGGGGAAAAATCTGATTTTTTCCCTGATCGTGGGAACAATGATGATTCCCAATATCGCACTCATTGTTCCCCAGTATATCATGTTTGGAAAAGTTGGCTGGCTGGATTCCCTGTTTCCCATGATTGTACCTGCATTTTTTGCCTATCCCTATAACGTATTTTTGTTCCGGCAGTTTTTCCGTTCTATCCCGAAGGAACTGGATGAGGCTGCTACCATGGATGGCTGCAGCAGAATCGGTATCTTTTTCCGGGTGCTGATACCTTTATCAAAGTCAACCTTTACCACAATTGGGGTGTTATCCTGCGTCTTCTGGTGGAATGAACTGACCCAGCCGGTTTTTTACATAAACAGTGATAAATGGAGGACTCTGACCATTGCACTTATGACTACATTTATGTATACTTCAGGTAATGCGTTTGTAATTAACTGGCCTTCCATAATGGCTGCCTCCACGCTCATGATTCTGCCTCCCATGCTGCTTTATCTGTTCGGATCCAGATTTTTGGTGGAAGGAATTAAAACGTCCGGGCTGAAGGGCTAAACAGGGAAAAGGAAAGAGAGAGTAGAGAATACATGACACTAAAGGAAATTGCATCAATGGCAGGAGTTTCCGTGGCAACGGTATCGTATGTTTTAAATAATACGGCACAGGTCAGTGATGAAACCAGAAAAAAGGTAGAGAAGATTATCAAGGAAACCGGTTATCGGTCCAATATCCTGGCAAAGAGCTTAAGAAGGAATGAATCCTTTCTGGTAGGAGTGATTGTAGAGGATGTAACAGTATGGCATACGGCTTATATTATTGACGGAATCAATGAGATTGCAGAAGCAAGAGGCTATAACACCATACTGAGCAATTTAAGGCTGTTAAATAAAATTGAATCCCAGTTTGATCACATTTCCAACTATCAGAAGGATATTGATAAGGCACTGGATGTAATGATCGGAATGCAGGTGGACGGCATTATTTATGTAGGAATGCATGACCGGAAAATCAGTCATATCCTGGGCAATATTAAAAAACCGGTGGTTTACTGTTACTGTTACACAGACGGAGAAGGATCATCGGTTCGCTATAGCAATGAAAAGACAGTTTATCATATGACAAAAATGCTCATTGAAAACGGACATAGAGAGTTTGGGGTTATTAATGGATTAAAGGAGTCAGAACCCGCCGCATTAAGATACAATGGGTTTTTAAAAGCTTTAAACGAGGCCGGTATTACCATGAAAGAGGAGAATATAACCTGTGGGAACTGGAAGTACCGGGAAGGAAAAGAAGCTGCGAAAAAACTATTGAATAAAAGCGGTCACCCCACGGCTATTGTGGCAATGAATGATGATATGGCAGTGGGTGTCTGTGATGCAGCAAGAGAGCTGGGACTGAAGGTACCTGATGATGTTTCTGTAACAGGCTTTGACAATTCCGATATTATTCAATACGTAACGCCAAGGATTACAACCGTGGAACGGCCATTGCAGGAGATGGGCTACCGCGCTATGGAGCTGCTGCTTGAAAATGTAAGCGGAGTCAGCGTTGGAGATGTGAGCATCACACTTCCCTGTACTCTGATTGAAGGGGAGTCGGTAAAAAAACTGAATCAGGAAAATAGATAGCAGAGCGAGGAAAAGGTATGGTGGGAAATAAACTGACAGGTGCAGATTTAAAACATGTTACAATTCAGGATGCATTCTGGGGTAAATATATAGATCTGGTGGATGAGGTAATTCTGCCATTTCAATGGGACCTGATTAATGACCGGGTTGAAGGAGCGGAAAAAAGCTACTGCATCAGAAATTTCCGTATTGCAGCCGGGAAGGAGACAGGAGAGCATAAGGGCATGGTGTTTCAGGATACCGATGCAGCAAAATGGCTGGAGGCAGTTGCCTGTTCCCTCAATAAAAACAGAAATGAGAATCTTGAAGAAGCGGCGGATCAGGCCATTGATCTGATTGCAGCTGCCCAGTGCGAGGACGGATACTTAAACACTTATTATACAATTACGGGAAATAAAAGATGGTCTGACTTATTTGAAGGACATGAGCTTTATACAGCTGGTCATATGATTGAAGCAGCAGTCGCATATTATCAGGCCACCGGGAAAAGAAAGTTTCTCGATGTAATGTGTAAATTTGCAGATCATCTCTGCCTTGTTTTTGGACCGGAGGAAGGAAAAATTCATGGCTATCCGGGACATCCGGAAGTGGAGCTGGCACTGGTGAAATTATACCGGGTGACGGAAAAGAGAAATTATCTCTGGCTTGCCGATTATTTTGTAAGAACAAGAGGAGAGAAGCCCTGCTATTTCTTAAATGAGGACTGTATCAAGAACGGAAATTATATATTTCCTGAATTTAAAGATTTTGATCTGGATTATAATCAGTCCCATATGCCTTTGAAGGAACAGGAGACAGCAGAAGGTCATTGTGTCCGGGCTGTTTATCTTTACAGTGCAATGGCAGACCTGGCTTATGAATATCAGGACGGAGCCCTTACCAGCCAGTGTGAAACGCTGTGGGAAAATATTGTGAACAGGCGGATGTACATAACCGGCAGCATTGGATCAGCCGCCTATGGCGAACGGTTTACAGCAGACTATGACCTTCCCAATGATACCAATTATTCAGAATCCTGTGCGACGGTAGGTCTTGCCATGTTCTCCAACCGGATGTTTCATCTCACCAGAGATGGAAAATACATGGACATCGTGGAGAAAGCCCTATATAATACCCTTCTTGCAGGAATCGCCATGGATGGAACACATTTCTTCTACGTAAATCCACTGGAGGTGGTGCCTGAGGTGGCGAAAAAAAATCCCACATACCGGCATATAAAAACCACCAGACAGCTTTGGTTCGGAGTGGCATGCTGTCCGCCCAATATTGCCAGAACCCTTGCTTCCCTTGGTAATTACATATACGCTTCAGATGA
>SVDS01000025.1 GCA_015057715.1 Paenibacillaceae bacterium | reverse complement strand
CCGTTGTAGACATGGGTCATGGAGGTGGCACCGTTGGCAATTCCCATGAGAGCCTGGTCATACGTAGCAGCCGAATGCCCCATACTTACCACTACTCCATGCTTTTTACAATATTTTGTAAGAGCAAAGTTTTCATCCCGTTCAGGAGCAAGAGTTATATATTTAATCTTTCCTTTTGCTGCCTTCTGATAACTTTCAAACTGCTCCACAGAAGGCTTTGCTATGGCTTCCGGAGGCTGTGCTCCCTTGTACTTCATATCCAGATAAGGGCCCTCAAAATGAATACCCAGGATCTCGGCACCCTCATAACCATCATTTACAACATTGGCTATATTGGAAACTGCTTTTTCCAAAACTCCTGGCATCTGCGTCACTGTTGTGGGCAAAAGTGCAGTAACCCCCTCTTCAGGAATTCTTTTAATCCAGTCCTTAAGGCCCTGAGGCTCACCGTCATTGGTATCATAGCCATATGCTCCATGAGTATGAATATCGATAAACCCGGGTACGATCCGATCATTTCCATAATCACGATCTGCTGGCTGGGTTCCATACCCGTTTACTGCTGAAATTTTTCCTTCCGACAGCTCAAGCTGTGCCGGAATAAACTGTCCTGCAATCCACACGCGTCTGCTCTGTATTATCATATTCCTACCCCTCTTTCTTTCCCGATCACTATACTGATGTGATAGGCCAAACTGATCTTTCTTTCAGTATATACAGTTGTTTTCCGGTTTTCAAGAAGTTTCGGAAATTTTTTTTATTTTTTTCTTTATTATAAAAATTGTATCCTTACATAATTGGCCAGCGTATGGTCACACGGAATAAATCGGCTTCTGTTTCAACGGAGAGTTTTCCGTTCTGCAGCTCCACAAAGCTTTTGGCTATTGCCATACCAAGACCGGACCCTTCTGTATTACGCGCCTGATCTCCTCTGGCAAAACGCTCGGTTATCTCCTCAGGATTAAAGGTCAGCTCTGCAGCTGATATGTTTTTTAATATGATCTCGACCCAGTCATTCTCTTTTCTCATATCAATGTAAGCCCGGGTTCCTGGCATGGCATATTTGATAATGTTGGTCAGCAGATTATCAAAAATCCGGTAAGTCTTCTGACTGTCCAGAGAAAGAATGATTTTCTCATCCGGCAGATTCCAGCGAAATTCAATGGTGGATTCCTCAATCTTATCACTAAGCTCAAAACTAACCTCTTTTAGCAGACTGACAATATCAACATCCTCCAGATCCAGTGTTACATTGTTGCTGTTCGCCTTGCTGATCTCAAATAGATCCTCAATCAGTGCTTTTAACCGCATGGATTTCTGTTCCAGAATATCGATATAGGCTTTGCGCTGTTCCGGAGTAGCATGATCATCCTTTAATAAATTTACATAGGTTATTATGGCAGTAAGGGGTGTTTTTAAATCGTGAGACATATTGCTGATTAAATCAGTCTTTAACTTCTGGCTTTTGACTTCTTCATCAACCACTCCTTTAAGACCGCTCTGAATCTTTTGTATTTCTTTTTTAAAAGGTTCAAATACACCTAGATCCTCTTCAATTACAACCTCTAAATTTCCTTCCGCTATCTGATTGGTAGCTTTCAACAGCACGTTGTATTTTCTGCTTAAATCAAGATAATATTTTCTCATTACGAAAAACAGAATGATCGAGTAAAGGAACAATGCTCCGATACCCAAAAACCAAAGACTGCATAAGATAGTAAGTACAATAAAATTTACAGCTGCAATTTTAAAAATTGCACGGTCTGATTTTTCCTGTAAATTAATGTTTCCCAAATATCGATACAATTTTTTCAGGCTGTTTACTACCCATCCACAGAATAACCCACATAAGGTCCTCTCCTTATAATAACGGGCGATGCCAATGTGAAACACGTCTCTCATACACAGGACTGCCCAGTAAATCACAGCAAAAGGTACTGCCCACCAGAGGAGATTCCACAGCTTAACCATGATATCTGCTGCTTCAGGAATAAAATTGGCACGTAACAGCGCACTATATAAATCACCCCGGTTTGTCACTGCAACCAGACTTGTAAGTCCCCCTCCAAAGGCAACCGAGCCGGCTACGATTCCAACCACCAGTTCCAATGGAGTTCTTAAAATAGCATTTCCATCAGCCAGATTCACATCCATACAGGAAAACAGAAATGCAAGAGCGGCTACGACGCATACCAGTCCGATAAAGATACGGGTGACACTCCCTGAGTTTTCATAAGCAGTCCAGATATTCCCACTGGTATCTTTGAATGATGAAATCTGCTGCTCTGACATACCATAGGCAAATGTCATATTCCGTGGATTGGACAGTTTTAGATTACCCCTCTGGAAATAGTCATCATAATAACTTTCCATAGGATCCTTATCTCCAAAATCCTGAAGCGTATTGAGTAAGTAAGCTGTATTTTCCCCTCTCACACAGGTTATATCCATGCGCCCAAGTTCATCGTAATGTAAAACTGCCTGAAATACATAATAACTGTTATTGGGTATAAACCGTCCTTCTGCATGATCCAGAATTACTTTGCCGTTTTCATCTATCATCTGATAATCAATGGAGTTGCGGATATTCCCAAAACTCCGGTTCCAGTTTTCAAATTCCCGGATGCTGTTTTTGCGAAGTCCCCTTAAATATTCTGTGCTTTCGCCGTCTCCTTCCTCTTTTGTTATCTGGATTTCTGATGAAGTAGATCCAGATAATTCAGTGGCTGTGCTATTATCGCTTCCATCGCTGCTTGCCGCTTTTAGTTCTGCCTCAGCCTCTGGAAAAAAATATTGAAAGGGCGAAAGAATTTTATTCTGCTCTTTCTGTGCATCTTCTAATGCCAAAACGTAATTGCCATTCACAAGATGTTTTAGAAAAGCACTCTCTTCGTAGATTGGAGCCCCATTTCTGGAAGACTCATTTTCAAAGTATGGATAAAGTTCCACCATTGCAAATGCTGCAGCAAGAATAACCACCGCGGCCAGTAACCCGCTGATTCTATGCCTGTTTTTCAATTTTATATCCAACTCCCCACACCACCTTTAAATATTTCGGTTCCTTCGGATTTAATTCAATCTTTTCCCGTATTTTTCTTATGTGCACCATAATGGTATCGGTATTTATTGCCCGTTCATTCCATACTCTTTCATAAATTTCTTCCGCAGAAAATACCCTTCCAGGATTTTTCATAAGAAGCGCAAGGATTTTAAATTCAATGGGAGTCAGCTTCACCAGCTTTTCATCTACAGTAACCTCCACCGTATCTTCATTTAATTCCAGACCTCCAATGGAATAGACATTGCTTTTCTCTTTTTGTTCTTTTGCTTCCAGCATATCCATATACTTTCTATACCGTCTCAACTGGGAATTTACTCTGGCAAGAAGCTCCATGGGAGTAAATGGTTTTGCCACATAGTCATCTGCACCAATGTTAAGACCCATAATTTTATCCACCTCTTCTGACTTGGCGGACAGAATAATAACCGGGAAATCATGTTTTTCCCGCAGCTTCACAGTCATGGTAATTCCATCCATACGAGGCATCATGACGTCCACAATAGCCAGATGTATTTCCTCCTGCTCCAGAATCTTTAATCCCTCTACTCCGTCTGCCGCCTGAAACACTTCGTATCCCTGACTTCTTAAGTATATTTCTACTCCCTGCCTGATTTCTTTGTCATCTTCAACTAATAAGATGTGGTTTGCGTCCATGTGATCTCTCCTTATCTATCATAATCCGCTGATTTCTCCCAGCGTTCCATGCATTTATTATACCTCACTCTGATTATTTCTCTATATTCTAAGGATAAAATACCAATCTTAAAATGATTGTCACAGAAAACGAAAGAAATTCTAAAATTCACTGTACCCGTCATGATTCAAAAAAGGTGCTAAGGAAAACAGCCTCCTTAAGCACCTTATTATTTAAATTTCGTTTGTAGTCTTTCTGATATTTGTATCCATCAGCCTGTTAAAGCCCAGCCAGCCGTTATTATCCCCAGCCGCTCTCAGCACTTCAATCATGGTCTCCATCTTTGAATCTGTGTTATCTGCAAAATTAAGAGCCAGTGCCTCAATCAGAGCCGGTTTTTTCGGGGAACCGTATTCCAGTTCTCCATGATGTGCCAGAATACAATGCTTTAATTCGGTAGCGGACTTCTCCGGGAAACCGGGAATGGTACGGATTCTCTCTCCTATCATCTCAGTTCCGATAATGATATGTCCAAGAAGCTGTCCGTCATCGGTGTAATCATTCTCCGGAAATGTGGAAAGTTCTTTTGTCTTGCCGATGTCATGAAACATAGCAGCAGTAAGCAAAAGATCCCGGTTAATCAAAGGATAATATCCTGCATAATAATCGCAAAGCTTCACTACACTCAGGGTATGTTCCAGCAGTCCGCCCACAAAGCCATGGTGGACACTCTTCGCTGCAGAATGGAACTGGAATGCCTTGGCAAATGCAGGATCCTCTATGAAAAAGCTTTCTAAAAGAGCCCGGTAATAAGGACTTTTTACAGAACGGATAAAACCTGCCAGTTCTTCAAACATCACTTTTATGTCTTTACCGGAAACAGGAAGATAATCCCCTGGGATATATTCTCCTTCTTCCGCTTTTCTGATTCTCTTAATATTCAGCTGATTGGAATTCTGGAACACCGTAACATCTGCATCTATGTATACATAATCCAGAGTCTCAAAGTTTCCGATACCCGGGGATCCCAAATCCCAAATTTTAGCATCCACAGTGCCGGTTTTATCCTGAAGTATCAGGTTGCCGTACTCCTTTCCTGACTTTGTCAGGGAAATCTGCCTGTTTTTGCACAAATACACATCAGAAACATGCATTCCTTCCCGGAATGATTCGATATACTTCATTTTTTTCCTCCATATCTCACTGACAGCAACAAGGAAGCCAGGATAGTTACCTGGCTCCAATGGTTACCTGATATTGTATCTTTTTATATTCTTCCCGGCCATTGCGGGATACAGTCACAGGAATGATCTGTCCCGGACTGGATTTTTCCAAAACCACCTGAAAATCCTTCATGGTAACAATGGTTGCTCCGCCCATCTCAGTGATAATATCACCGCTCTGTATTCCTGTATTGTAAGCAGGGCTGTCTGTATTCACTTCCATTACATAAACTCCCAGAGGTATACCGCTGCTGTTCATGGCTGAGCTTACTTCCTGTCCTTTGATTCCAAAGTAGGGGAATGGCGCACCATTGCTCATCTTTTCAAGAATACTCTTGTAATCGGATATGCCCATAGCTGCGGTCATATCTTTACTGCTGTCGTTTTTATATTGATCCGTTACCCAGCCGATAATCTGACCGGACGTATTCATAAGAAACGTTCCCACTCCGGCATTCCCTCTGACATCGGTATACAGAATTCTGGTCATTCCGTCAATAGTCTGAACATTCTTCGTTATAAAAGAAATAAAACCATATCCAGTTGAATGAACCATTCCTGCAGGTCCGCCGATTGCAACCACAATGTCTCCCTGCTTGGCCGAATAAGAGTTGCCAAGTTCAATCGCTTTTATATCTTCCAGCTGAGTTCTGCTAAGTTCCGCTGTAGAAACACTGACAATCGCCATACCAGACAGCTTATCTGTCTGTTTAATCTTTCCCTGAACCTCTGTCCCGTCGGAAAAAGCCACACGAATCGCTTCTGCATCCTCAACTGCACCTTCCGGTGTTAAAATAAGAAGCTCCTGATTCGCAGAAGAAATGATTACCCCGGAAAAAAGTCCGGAGTTTTCAACCGGGTTATTAAACCAGTCCGTCTGAGTCTTTACGGAGTGAACCGTAACGATTCCCTTGTCCGCCTTTTGAACCACAGATTTTAGGCTTCCGTACAGAGTGCTTAAATCATCTACGGAAAATGGATACTTTTCCATAGCGGACTTAAGAATATCCTCGATTGGTTCTGTCTCAGCCGCAGTTGTAGAAGTTTCAGCAACAGAAGTAACGGTCTCAGGCTCATCCTTTGGTATGGTCACCGGAGTCGTCTCACCGGTGGATTCTCCCACAAGTAATCTCTCAGCTACAGGTTTGGATATGACAAATGTAACCGCCGCAACCATTCCGAAAATAACTGCAGTCACTAAAAGACCCAGAAATCTTTTCAGCATATCCTTTTTTGACATGGGCTGTTTTACAATCTTTTCATTGATAAAACGGCGTGGCTCCGCCTTTCTATCATCTGGCCCGTTATTTTCCGGCATACTTACCCTCCTTTTCAGAAGACCTAAGTACTATTATAAGGTTCTTCCCGGTTTAATGCAAGAAAAACATATGAAACAACCATAATAACAGGGAAAAACAATCTCCTGAGGATTGCAGTTTTTGTCTCTCCTATGCTATACTGTAACCGATCCCATTATTCAAGAGCCGGTTCTCACGCCGGTTAAATATTCAGAAAGAAAGCAGAATAATTAAGGTATAAACTTATGAATCAAAAAGCATTGAAAACTTTAGAATACTATAAAATAATTGAACAGCTCACCGAATATGCATCCTGTGAATCGGGAAAAGAACTGTGCCGCAGACTGGTGCCTTCCACTGATTATGAGGAAATAACCACTTCCTTAAGGGAAACCACCGATGCAGTCACAAGAGTCCGGCAAAAAGGCGGAATTTCATTTGGGGGTGTGAAAGATATCCGGGCTTCCTTAAAACGTCTGGAGGTAGGAAGTTCTCTTGGAATCATTGAGATCTTGTCCATCAGCTCCCTTCTTAGTGCATCCGCAAAAGCAAAGGCATACGGCCGCCATGAGGATCAGGAGATTTCCGAAGATTCTCTGGAAGAATTTTTCCGCATTCTGGAGCCATTGACTCCGGTTAACAACGAGATTAAGCGCTGTATCATTTCTGAGGAAGAGGTCAGTGATGATGCCAGCCCCGGCCTTCACCATGTCAGACGTTCCATGCGTTCTATTAATGATAAGATTCACACACAGATGAACTCCATTTTAAATTCCAACCGTTCTTATCTACAGGATGCCGTTATTACCATGCGGGATGGAAGATATTGTCTCCCGGTAAAAGCGGAGCACAAATCCCAGGTGACCGGAATGGTTCATGACCAGTCCTCTACCGGCTCCACTTTATTTATTGAGCCTATGGCAATTGTAAAGCTGAATAACGATTTAAGAGCTCTGGAGATCCAGGAACAAAAAGAAATCGAAATGATCCTTGCAGATTTAAGCAATCAGCTGGCACCTTATTTAGAAGAGCTGGAGACTAACTTCCATACTCTTACCACACTGGATTTTATTTTCGCCAAAGCAGCACTGGCCAAACATTACAACGCCAGCGAGCCAATATTTAACACCAAACATGAGATTCATATTAAAGACGGCCGCCATCCCCTGCTGGATCCGAAAAAGGTTGTTCCTATCAACATCCATTTAGGAAAGACCTTTGATCTTTTAATCGTAACAGGTCCAAATACCGGTGGTAAGACGGTGTCACTAAAAACAGTAGGCCTCTTTACCCTGATGGGGCAGTCCGGTCTTCACATTCCGGCATTTGATGGGTCTGAGCTATCCGTATTTGATGAAGTGTTTGCTGACATCGGTGATGAACAGAGTATTGAGCAGAGCCTTAGTACCTTCTCCTCTCATATGACAAACATTGTGCAGATTTTAAATCAGGCAGACAGCAACTCTCTCTGCTTATTTGATGAGCTTGGAGCTGGTACAGATCCTACAGAAGGAGCTGCCCTGGCAATCTCCATCCTTTCCTTCCTTCACAATATGAAATGCCGCACTATGGCAACCACTCATTACAGTGAATTAAAGGTCTTTGCACTTACTACACCAGGTGTGGAAAATGCCTGCTGCGAATTCAATGTGGAAACACTGCAGCCCACTTACCGGATACTTATCGGCGTTCCGGGAAAAAGTAATGCCTTTGCCATCTCAAAGAAGCTGGGACTCCCGGATTATATTATCGATGAAGCTAAAAACCATCTGGAAGCAAAGGATGAAACCTTTGAGGATCTTCTGACACATCTGGAGGAAAACAGGGTTACCATTGAAAAAGAGAGAATCCAGATTGCCTCCTATAAGCTGGAAGTGGAACAGCTGAAAGCCCGTCTGACCCAGAAAGAGGAACGGCTTGACGAGAGTCGGGATAAGATGATAAAAAACGCCAGAGAAGAGGCGCAGAGAATCTTACGGGATGCCAAGGATACCGCAGATTCCACCATACGCCAGATCAATAAGCTGGCTGGCGAATCCGGAGTGGGCAAAGAGCTGGAAGCTGAGCGAAGCCGGTTAAGAAACAAGCTTCAGGATGTGGACTCTTCCCTTTCTTTAAAAAGAGAACAGAAAAATCCGAAAAAGGGAATTGATCCGAAAAAGCTGAAGCTGGGAGACGGAGTAAAGGTTTTAAGCATGAACTTAAACGGAACTGTAAACTCCCTTCCCAATGCCAAAGGGGATTTATATGTTCAGATGGGAATTTTGCGGTCACTGGTTAACATATCCGACTTAGAGCTCCTTTATGATGATTCCGTTTCTGCACCGTCAGAAAACCGGGCAAAGAAGGCAGGAAGCGGAAGCAGTTCAACCCGTATGTCCAAATCCTTCTCCATTTCACCTGAAATTAATCTAATCGGCATGACCACAGATGAGGCAATCCCTCAGCTGGACAAATATTTAGACGACGCTTATCTTGCCCATCTTCCCCAGGTGCGGGTGGTCCACGGACGTGGTACCGGTGCTTTAAAGAATGCAGTGCATAAGCATTTAAAGAGATTAAAATATGTAAAAGAATTCCGGCTTGGCGTCTTCGGTGAAGGTGATTCCGGAGTGACCATTGTCTCATTTAAATAAATATTAGAACGGGGGATCCATTATGGCAGAAAAACAGCGGATTTTAATTGTGGACGATGACAGCAATATTGCAGAACTCATTTCCCTATATCTTTTAAAAGAATGCTATGAAACAGAAATCGTGGGGGACGGAGAGGAAGCGCTTCGGGTTTTTCCTGAATTTAAACCCAATCTGGTTCTGCTGGATTTAATGCTTCCAGGCATGGACGGCTATCAGGTCTGCAGAGAGCTTCGCACCGGATCCCAGGTGCCCATTATCATGCTGTCTGCAAAAGGCGAGGTCTTTGACAAAGTCCTGGGTCTGGAGCTTGGCGCTGATGATTATATGATCAAACCTTTTGATTCCAAAGAGCTTGTGGCGCGGGTTAAGGCAGTCTTACGGCGCTATCAGACTTCTCCTGTTGCTGCCGCCTCCCATACCGACCAGCAGGGCGACTTTGTGGAATATCCGGATCTGATTGTCAACTTAACCAACTACTCCGTCATTTATATGGGACATTCCATTGAAATGCCTCCAAAGGAGCTGGAGCTTCTTTATTTCCTTGCCTCCTCTCCCAACCAGGTATTTACAAGAGAACAGCTTTTGGACCATATCTGGGGGTATGAATATATAGGCGACACAAGAACCGTAGACGTTCATATTAAGCGTCTGAGAGAAAAGATAAAGGACCATTCCGGCTGGTCACTCTCCACTGTTTGGGGGATTGGGTATAAATTCGAAGTGAAGCGGTAGTTTTATAGATATCATAAGAGGCTGACGTAAAACGTTCCATACATTTTACGTCAGCCCCTCTTTTAACCAACGAAAATAGGGAATGACATGAATACCAAAAAGAGTTATACTTGAAGCATTAGACACAGGTAAGTATATATCTGCACAATATAGAGGTGAACATTCCATGACACATTCTTTGTATTATAAATTTATTATGGGTTACTTGCTCTTTGGCCTTTTGGGTTTTGTAACCATCGCATCCTTCTCTTCCAGGATTACCGACCAGTACCTCCTTGGCCAGCAGTCAGAATGTCTGTATGACGAAGCCAACCAGATTGCCACATCCTTTAGCAGCATGTATCATGGAAAGGACATGAAGCTTTCCTCATCTTATCCAGGCCTTGTAAATGAAGCGGATTATCTCCACGCCCGCATATGGATTGTAGACCGTCAGGGCAAGATTGTATCCGACAGCCAGCAGCCAGGTAAGGATGGAGAAATGATAGAGAACTTTGACCCCACCATTATGGGCAATAAATCCTATACCATCGGTAATTACTACAATGAGTTTACTTATGATGTATTAAGCGTACATGCTCCCATAACCGGAAACTATACCACTCATGGGTATGTGGTGATTCATCTGCCCATATCTTATTTACAGTCCCAGAGAAACGGTATATTAAACATCGTATACATTACCTCTGCTGTGGTATTCGGTTTTTCTCTGATTATTTTGCTGGTTTTTACAAAAAATGTTTATATCCCCCTGAAAAAAATCACAGCGGGAGCCAACGAATATGCACAGGGTAATCTGACTCATCACATCGATGTAAATACAAGGGATGAGATGGGATATCTGGCAGCTACTTTAAATTATATGTCTGATGAGATCAATAAAATGGAGGAATACCAGAGAACCTTTATCGCCAATGTATCACACGATTTCCGCTCCCCCCTCACTTCCATCAAGGGATACTTAGAAGCTATCCTGGACGGCACCATACCGCCTCAGATGCATGAAAAGTATTTAAATCGGGTAATATCCGAGACAGAACGTCTCAATAAGCTGACACAGGGCATGCTGACGCTTAATTCCCTTGACTGTAAAGGATATTTAAACCGGACTAATTTTGATATTAACCGGGTGATTAAAGATACGGCTGCTTCTTTAGAAGGTACCTGCAATACAAAAAACATTACATTTGACCTGACTTTCTCTGACAGCATTCAGATGGTCCACGCAGACCTTGGCAAGATCCAGCAGGTTCTTTATAATCTGATCGATAATGCCATTAAATTCAGCCATACGGATTCCACCATATATATACAGGCTTCCGGCAAGTATGAAAAAATCTTTATCTCAGTAAAAGATACAGGAATCGGAATTCCAAAGGACAGCATTAAAAAGATATGGGAACGTTTTTATAAAACTGATCTGTCCAGAGGAAAGGACAAGAAAGGGACCGGACTTGGACTTGCAATTGTTCGGGAAATCATTCAGTCTCACGGAGAAAACATTGATGTAGTCAGCACAGAAGGGGTTGGATCTGAGTTTATTTTCAGCCTTCCCAAATCAACTAGTTTATAGGAATACCTGTGTAATATAAAAAGCAGATAAGAACAGACGCTTTGATTGTCTGAACTTATCTGCTTTTGTGTTTTTTAAGAAATTAATCACTTATGTTCATCCCTGCTGTCAGATATTCTCTTTTCTTTTTTATCTTTCAGAATACGTTCCAGTTCTTCGATCTGATCTATTGACAGCTCCTCTTCCAGAAACTTGGTAAAAAGCATATTTAAAGCGCCGTCATAGACCTTTTTTAAGAATGTTTCATTTTCAGATCTGATGCACTCTTCTTCTGAGAGCAAAGGATAGTAGTAATAAACTCTGCCCTTCTTTTCAAATCCAATCACTTCTTTTTTAATAAGTCTTGTTATAAAGGTTTTTATTGTCTGTGCTGACCACATCATTCTGCCAGATAGCAGGTTAATAATCTCTTCTGAGGTTATGGGGTTAGACTTCCATATAAGTTTCATAATTTCCCATTCTGCTTCTGATATTTTTGGAAGTGTGCTCATATATATAACTCCTTTTGGGTCTGCATTTGTAAGCTGTATCTTAGTTTAAACCTGCGGAGTATGTTTGTCAATTCACATTTACAGGGGATTGATGCAACTCTCTCAATAAACAGAAAAGCACGCCAGCCTCCTATTCAGGAAAGACAGCATGCCTTTTTTATCAATAAAATAATTGCCAGAAAAGACCGTTCGCATTCCTCTGCCTGCAGGGTAATCTGCCAGCACAGAGAACTTCTTCCTTTCATATGCTCAGCCGCATAACTGAGTCCGTTAGTCTTTATAATATATGTTCCTGTTCATCCTCATTGAACGACCCGGACTGTTCCGGGCCTTTAAAGAGCAGTTTTTTTAATGACCAGATAATCATAATGGAACCCGTAAGAAAAAACAGGGTCATAAAGACCAGCTGAATCAGATTTCTGATTCCGGAAGAGATGAGAAGTTCCGGAACCAGCTGAAACGCCAGCCATACCAGATATCCCCCTCCTACCAGTCTTAAACCCAGAGTAATGGGCGCAGGTGACTCACCCTGCTTCTTTTTGTCCTCACTCATGTTATACTCCTATACTCTGACACGAACGGATTTCCGTTCTACTGCCTCTGAATCAAAAAGATAATTTCCATTAAAATAGGGATTTTCAATCATACGTATCATATTTTCCGCTGCTTTTTTCCCCAGTGCCTCCATGGGGTGGGGAAATGAAGTAATAGGTACCTCACCCAGAGACGCCAGCTCCGAATTATCAATGCTGACCAGGGATAGATCTTCGGGAATCAAAATCCCCCTCTTCATGCAGATGCCCGACAGCAGATAAGCTACCTCGTCGTTATAACAGACCAGTGCCGTACAATCTTTTAACCGGTCAAACAGATAATCCGACCAGGCTTCCAGATCATTCTGGCTCTCCGAATCAATCCAGACAATCCCCCTTCTGTCTATGCTGATACCAGCCTGTTTCATTGCCTTTACAAACCCCAGATAACGAAGATGTCCCTGCCCGTCATCACATTTAAAGATCCCCCCGATCTTTTTGTGCCCTGCATGAATCAGATATTCAACCGCTTTTTTAGTCACCAGTTCATCATGGAGAGCTACACAGGGAAACGAAAGCTGGGGATAACTGCTGTTAAAGAACAGGACGGGCAGCTGCTGTTTCGCCAGCCTGCGGTAGGAATCCAGATTTGGATTTGGCAGCGCACTTTTTGCCGGTTCCACAATCAGCCCGTCTATAAACCCTTTGTCTAACAGCTTATCAAGAATTTCTCCTTCTTTTTCGATTCTGTTTCCTGTAAATGCCACCTGCATGGTATAGCCTGCTTTTGACAATGTCTTTTCAATCCCTTTTAATACGGGAGGAAAAATATAGCTGTCTACATAGGTACTGATTACTGCAATGTTCTGGTAGCGTTCTTTTCTCACTTCCCGGTTTCCTACTCCTAAATAAGTTCCGCTTCCCCGAATTCTGGTCAGCATGTTTTTCTGTTCCAATACATCAATGGCATGACGGACAGTCTGCCTGCTGAGTTCAAATTCACGGCTTAGTTCATTCTCTGACGGCAGCTTATCCCCGGTTTGGAACACCCCGTTTTGGATCTGCTCCATGACCCAGTTTACAACAGCCATATATTTTGCTTCCTGCGACTGCATCTTCTCTCCTACTGTCTTAGATTATTTTTTTCTTTTGGATAATAAGTCAACCGTAACCGCCCCTAATAATACAGCTCCTTTTACGATTTTCTGAATATCTGTAGACCAGCCGTATAGAGACATTCCGTTGTTTAAGATTCCCATAATAAATGCTCCGACTACCGCTCCTATGATGGTTCCAATTCCTCCTGAAGTAGCAGCACCTCCAATATAACAGGAAGCGATGGCGTCCATTTCAAACTGATCCCCTGCTTTCGGTGTTGCTGATGCATTTCGTGCAGAAAGCACAATTCCTGCAATTGCACACATAATTCCCATATTGGTATAAACCCAGAAGAAAACTTTTTCCGTGTTAATACCGGACAGGCGGGCTGCTTTGGCATTTCCGCCCAATGCATAGATCTGCCTTCCCGCTACAGTCTTGCTGGTAATAAAGTGGTACAGGGCAACCAGAAGTCCCATAATAACAAGAACAAAGGGAATTCCATTGTAACGTGCCAGTTTATAGAAGAAAAACCACACAATTATCATAATTACACCCACTTTGACAATTGTCTGCCACAAGGGATTAACCGGGAAATCGTATTTCTTTTTTGTTTTTATACTTCTGATCTCCGATATGATTATAAAAGCAAATGCAATGAGTGCTGCTCCAATGGATACCAGATCCAGTGTTCCACCGCCAAAGGGTATTTTGACAGTTGGAAGAAAACCTGCGCCTATGTAAGTATAATTTGCCGGAAGAGGACCTTTGGTCTGTGCCTTTAGCAGTGTATAGGTAAGCCCGCGCCCCATAAGCATGGTTGCAAGTGTAACGATAAAGGGAGGTATGGAAAGCTTGGAAACAAAAAATCCAACAAACATACCGGAAAGGGTTCCAATGGCAAGAGCCGCCAGTATTGCAACCCACATGCTGGTTTTATAGTCTACGATCATAATTCCCACAACTGCTCCGCATACGGCAACAATGGAACCGACCCCCAAGTCAATGTTACCTGTCAGAACACAAAGAAGCATGCCTACCGCCAGAATCACAATATAGCTGTTCTGCATGATTAAATTGTTAATGTTTGCCGGAGACATATTTTTACCGCCGGTCATTGCAGCAAAGATTAAGAAAACCACGATTAGAGCCAGAATCATACCATACTGCTTCATGTTTATATTAACTGTTTTCTTCTTATCCATCTTTATTCTTCCTTTCCGTTGTCTTCCATGATACACTTCATAATCTTTTCCTGTGAAACCTCTTCCCTGGTAAGTTCTCCGCAGATATGTCCTCCGTTAATGACGTAGATGCGGTCACAGGTTCCGATTAACTCCTGAAGCTCCGACGATATGACAAGAATGGCTTTACCTGCCTTTGCCAGATCATTGATGATGCAGTATATTTCATACTTCGCACCAATGTCAATGCCCCGGGTGGGTTCATCAAGAATCAGGATATCAGGCTGAGTCATCATCCATTTTGCCAGGACGACCTTCTGCTGATTTCCCCCCGACAATGAGCTGACTGACTGGTTGATGGAATTCGTCTTAACATTAATTTTCTTCCGATAGTTTTCTGCGGAAATGATTTCATCATTCTTGTTCACAATTCCTTTTTTAGAAAAGAAGTTTCTAAGGGCTGCCAGCGTCATATTTCCTTTTACAGTGTCTATGAGGATCAGGCCGTAGTTTTTGCGGTCTTCCGAAACATATGCCAGCTTGTTATTAATGGCATCCCTTACATTTCTTATAAGAGCCTGCTTTCCGTTTATCTTTATGGTTCCGCTGATTTTCTGTCCATAGGATCTACCAAAAAGGCTCATTGCAAGTTCCGTTCTTCCTGCACCCATCAGTCCGGCAAATCCCACTACCTCACCGGCCTTAACATGGAAGGATACATCCTGAATGACATGACGGTTGGGATCGTCCGGATGATATGCATTCCAGTTTTCTACCTCAAATATGTTATCTTTGATATCACTGGTCCTCTCCGGGTAACGGTTGGTCAGTTCCCTTCCTACCATCCCCTTTATGATCCGGTCTTCATTGATTTCATCTTTTCCCTTATCCAGAGTCTCAATGGTTTTTCCATCTCTGATTACGGTAATGGAATCCGCAACATAGCTGATTTCATTTAGCTTATGGGAGATCATAATACAGGTGATTCCATGCTTTTTCAGTTCCAGCATAATGTTTAAAAGACGCTTGCTCTCTTCATCATTTAACGCTGCCGTCGGTTCATCTAAGATCAGAAGTTCTACCTGCTTTGCCATTGCCCTTGCAATCTCAATCAGCTGCTGCTTGCCGACTCCCAGGCTGCTCACAGGCGCATTTAAGTTTTCATTCTCAAGTCCCACTTTTGCCAGCATTTCCTGTGCCCGCTTATGGGTTTTGGTCCAGTCAATGACTCCTTTTTTTCCTGTCTGCTCATTTCCCAGGAAAACATTCTCCGCTACTGACAAATAGGGGCTTAATGCCAGCTCCTGATGAATAATTACAATCCCCTTTGCCTCGCTTTGTTTAATGTTATGGAACTGGCACACTGCTCCGTGATAGACAATATCACCGCTGTAGGTTCCATAAGGATAAACACCGGAGAGTACGTTCATAAGCGTAGACTTTCCGGCACCGTTTTCTCCGCAGAGAGCATGGATTTCCCCGCGTTTCACCTTGATATTCACATCATCAAGTGCCTTTACACCATAAAATTCTTTGGTGATGTGATTCATCTCCAGGATATAATCGGCCATCTTTCCAACTCCTTTTCTTTTTATCCTTCACGAAAACAGGCGGCAGTCTTTTCCACCGCCGCCTGTATGTACGTCTCTGCTACTGTGCCAGCTGTTGTTCTGTATAATAACCGCCATCAATAATGATCTTTTTATAATTGTCCTTGTCAACCGCAACTGGTGTACACAGATAGGAAGGAACTACCACCTTGCCATTGTTATACTGGGTTGTATCGTTAATTTCAGGTTTTCCGCCTTCTAACACTGCCTGAACCATGGTTACGCATTTTTCAGCAAGAAGTCTGGTGTCCTTGTAAATGGACATGGTCTGATAACCGGAAATAACATTCTTTACTGCCATTAATTCTGCATCCTGACCAGTGATTAAAGGCCAGTCAACGCCTACTTTATATCCTGCTCCCTCTAATGCAGCCTTGCAGCCATAAGCAAAACCATCAAATGCAGATGCACAGATATCCAGCTTTTTGTCTGCATAGAAACCAGTTAAGTAGTTCTCACAGTTTTGCTGTGCTGTTTCCTGAGACCATCTTAAGATACAGGTATCTTCAAATGAAGTACGTCCGGATTCGCATTTTAAGGTTCCGTCATCCAGATATGGCTTTAATACTTCCATTAACCCGTTATAGAGGAACAATGCGTTGTTATCATCAGGAGAACCCATAAAGAATTCGATGGTATAGGATTTTCCTTCTGCTTTTGCCTTATCTAACTGCTTTGATTCTTTGATGTAATTACCAATGGCTGTTCCTACGCCCTTGTTATCAAAGGTTGCATAATAGGAAACAGCATCTGTATCCATCAGCAGACGGTCATAGGCAATAATCGGGATTCCGGCGCTCTTGGCCTGAGCTTCCACGTTGACCAGAGCTGAGGAGTCAATTGATGCAATTACCAGACACTTAACACCAGAAGCAATCATGTTTTCAATCTGGGAAACCTGCATCTGGACATCATCCTCTGCATACTGTAAATCCACCTGATATCCAAGGGCCTCCAGCTGTTTCTTCATGTTTGCACCGTCATTGATCCAGCGCTCAGAAGACTGGGTTGGCATAGCCACACCTACTTTTCCGCCGCTTCCAGCTGCTTTAGCTGCTTCTGTTGTTGCTGCAGCCGCTGCGGTTGTTGCAGCTGTGGTTTCTGCCGCTTTGGTCTCTGCTGCTTTGGTTCCTGCTGCCGTGGTAGCAGTTGTCTGAGACGAACTACATCCAAATAATGCAGATGCCGCCAACACTGCACTAAGCATGACTCCAAGTACTCTTCGTTTCATCATTTCATACCCTCCTAATAATTACATTTTAGTATATACAATTTGCACATATTGCAAATATGTATTTTGTTTGATTCGACATGTTTTGTCGAATTATAGCAAATATTGCATGTGATATTTGTTATAATATCTTTTTTAACATTCATTTTTATGGTTAATTTTACCAAAATCAGTTATAAAACAAATATATAATTTCATCAATGTTTTGTCAATACATTTTTTAACATTTTAAGTATTTTTATTAAGTTGTCTATACAACTATGTATAATTGATGGCTTGCTCTCGACAATTTTAGACATAAAAATACAAAAAAATGGCTCGTTCCTATATTTAAGAACAAGCCGTTAAATTCAAAAGAGTATTTACGTAAGCAGTGGGGTGAAACCTGACATCTTAACTTGACAGAATTAATAAATTGCGATTGGCCCGTGAGGTCCCTCCATAATATTTATGTCTGTTTCAAAGATATCTGTCAGAAGCTTCGGCTTCATAATATCCTTCACAGTTCCAAAAGCGGCAATTTGTCCGTTTTTCATGGCACAGATCCGATCCGAATACTGGGCCGCAAAATTGATGTCATGAATCACGGTCAGGATGGTTCGTCCAAATTCATTGGCTGCATGTCTTAAATGCTTCATCATCTGTACGGACCTCGCAACATCTAAATTGTTCAAAGGCTCATCAAGAAGCACGTATTCCGTCTCCTGGCATAAAACCATTGCCACATAAGCTCTTTGCCTTTGACCTCCGGAAAGCTCGTCTAAATACCGGTTCTCTAAATCACCCAAATCCAAAAAATCAATATATTTGGAGATGATTGATTCATCTTCCTTTGTTAATCTCCCCTTGGAATAAGGAAAGCGCCCAAAGCCCGCCAGCTGTCTCACCGTCAGTCTGGTCACAAAATGATTTTCCTGCCGTAGAATTGTGAGTATTTTTGCCAGGTCCCCTGATTTGGATTCTGAAACATTCATATTTGCCACCTTGATCTGGCCTTCATCCAGATTCAAAAGTCTGCCAATCATTAACAGCGCGGTAGATTTTCCAGCGCCATTTGGCCCAATTAAGGAAGTAAGACCAGCTTTTGGTATTTGAATATTTAAAGGTCCTATTTTTACTTCATCTGAATACTTTTTTTCAACATTAAGAATCTCAATCATAACGTTCCCTTTCTTAGCATGACTACTAAAAATGTAATTCCACCAAACAATTCAATAATGATAGAAACAACCCCCTGGGCTCTGAATACATGATACATAAAAAAGTATGAGCCAGTTAAAACCAAAAAGCCTATGGCAAGAGCCATTGGGAAAACATATTGATGATCATAGGTCGGCACTGCCTGATATGTCATGGTAGCAACTAAAAATCCGAAGAACGTAAGGGGGCCTACCAGTGAGGTTGAAATAGACATCAGAACAGAAACTAATACAAGAGTATATATGACCCCAGACTTATGATGAACCCCAAGAGAAGTGCTGGTACCTTTTCCAAGGGACAGTACATTTAATTTTTTTGAATAAGCAAGAAGCAATATGGCAGTAATGATAACTATCGGTATGGCTACCGGAAAATACTCCGCATCTGCATTATTAACAGAACCAAATAATCTTGCCTGCAGCACATCGAACTCGGACGGTGCCAGAAGCTTTCTCATAAAGGAGGATACCGACTTAAGCCCGGTTCCAATGATAATTCCCACCAAAAGCATAAGCTGTAAATTACCATACTTTCCGGATAGCAGCCAGCCATAAAGGATTAAACACATAATAACCATGATCGCCACCTGAAACAGAAACGGTCCAACCCCTCTGAATTTTATAAATACACCAGCACCAAAAAAGAACATAGTACTGGTATGTATGGTGGAGTAAAGTGCCTCAAACCCTAAAAGCGAAGGCGTGAGAATCCGGTTATTGGTACTGGACTGGAATGCAACGGTCGCTAAGCTCTGGCAAACAGCAGCAATGATCATCGCAATAATGGCGGTCAGCCTCCGTTTCACAATGGGGACAAAGGAGGGAGAATCCATGGGAACCGGATTGTTATAAACCAAAAGCCCATAGGTGGCAAGAGAACCTAAAGCAAAAAGTGTTATCAGTAATATCCAATAACGCGTCTCCTCTTTCCTGGAACGAAACGCTTTGGCCGATCTTTTTCTATTATCAACTCCGGGTTTCATCCCGGTATTTTTATTATTATATATAATTTCACTCATCATAACTTCCTTTGTTTCAATAAAATCACGATAAAGATAACCGCACCCACAGTTCCAAGGATTAAAGAGACAGGGACTTCAAAAGGCATGATAAGTGTACGGGAAATAATGTCACAAAGAGTGATTGCTCCCATTCCCAGCACGCATACCCAGGGCAAATTGCTCTTAAGATCATCCCCCCGATACATGGAAACAATATTGGGAACAATTAAGCCTAAAAACGGCAGATTTCCAATTACAGCCGCAACAATACCAACGGCTGCCGAAATAAGACCCGTGCCAAGAATTACAATTTTATTATAATTTACCCCAAGGCTTGTTGCCACATCTTCTCCTAACCCGGCTAAGGTCAACCGATCCGCATAGAAAAAAATGATGATATTAATAATAACAATAAGCCATAAATACTCATAGCGTCCGATTTGAACCGGGGCAAAAGAACCTACGAACCAGGTCTGAATGTTTTGTGTCATTTGAAAAAGGAGCCCAATAAAGGTGGAAATTGAGGATATGACGGCTCCCAGCATCATTCCTATGATAGGAACGATTAAAGACGAGCGAAGCTTGACCTTTCTTAAGAAAAGAAAGAAAATCATAGTACCTATAAATGAAAAAAGGATAGCACCGGCCATTCTTTGCATCAGAGTCGGTGCAGGTATTGCCAGATAAACAAAAACAAGCCCCAGGCCTGCCCATTCAATGGTGCCCGTTGTGGTGGGTTCTACCATACGATTTTGCGTAATCAGCTGTGTCACCAGTCCTGCCATGGACATAGCGGCTCCGGTGAGCATAAGTGCCGCGGTTCTTGGAACGCGCGTAATAAAAAACATCTGAAGTCCATCCTCTTGTCCCTTGATATCATATACCCCTGTAAAAAGTGATACCATTCCTAACATGATGACACAGATGACTGCCAATGTAAAAGATTTTGTCCATGTCTTATTAGAACAATTCTGGGGCTGAGTATTCTCAGCCCCTGTAATTTTATTCATTCGTTTTTTCCGCATTTTGATATACATCCTTTATCCTACTTGGTCAAAGAACTGGCAAGGTTATCAAATAACTCTATAAAAGTTTGAATGGATTCGTTGGTATATGTATCGTTTGGTGCATATACTACATGTCCCTCGGTAATAGCTGTCGTGTTTTGAAGAGCTGGAGAATTGTTTATTACGTCCTGAGCTGGAACCGCATCCTTTGTAGAAGAGATTGCCGCATCACGGTCCAGTACAAAAATCCAGTCAGGATTGCTCTGTGCAATCGCTTCTACAGAAATATCATCTCCCTGATGATCAGATGTAGCACCGCTCACTTCTAAGGCTGAAGTCCAGCCAAAAACTTCATACAAAGGACCCCATACCCGACCAGAAAGGGGTGCTGAAAAACCAATGTCTCCACCTGAAACTACAACACTCATGATTTTGTCGGTTCCATTATAAGCAGATTTTGCCTTCTCAATTGCCTGGTCAAAATCAGCAGTCAATTTTTCCGCTTCTTCATTCTTATTAAAAATCTTACCTAATGTGATGGTGGAATCTTTCAGGCCATTTACAAAACTTTCGCCAGACTTACCGGCTTCTTTTGAAACCTGGAAACTAAGATCAACTACCGCAGCATTTGGTACCAATTTCTTTATGTCTTCATAATAACTGGCAAATCTTTGACCCACAATTACAAGCTCAGGATCTGCTGCTGCAATGATCTCAAGATTTGGCTCACTATGGTTTCCAATATCCTGAACCTCACTGTCAGCTACATAGAGTGAATCTGCAGGCATAACTCCCTTTGGAACTGCTGCTAACTTAATTCCCCAATCGGATAAAGTTTCAAAGGTTCTGTTATCCAATGCTACCACTGTTTTGGGATTGACTGGAACAGTAACCGTTCCATGAATATCTGTGACTTCCACCGTTTTAGCTTCCGCTGCTGTGCTTTCCGCTGCTGTTGTCTCAGCCGATTCACTTGCCTGGGTACTTGCTACGGTAGCTGCCGTGTTACTGCTTTTGCCTGAACAGCCCGTCAGCGCCAGGGCTAATACTGCCGCAACGACAGTTAACTTGGATAAATTAGATTTTCTCATAATAACCTCCTGATTATGTTTTAACCGGCAAATTTTTATATATAGTTGCCAGGCCGAATGTTTGTTAGTGACAACTAACTCAATCCGCAGTTTACCATACCAGGCTATAATTGTCAACCATTCAGTTTGTTTTAACTAACTAATAATTATTTTTTCTTTGTAACAAAAATGCCTTAACCATTTACAGGTCAAGGCATTTTTTTATTCTTTCCAATGGAGATGATGCAGTTCTCCCTCCATGGTCATACGTTCAAATCCATTCTGCCTCAAAGCTTCATAAAGAACAATGGAAACAGAATTGGATAAATTCAGGGAACGGATATCGCCCCACATGGGAATTCTCACACAACGATCCTCATTGTCCACAAGAATCTCTTCTGGTATTCCGGCACTTTCCTTCCCAAACATGAGAAAGCAATCCGGCTCATATTTTACATCAGAGTAAACATGATGTCCCTTCGTAGTTGCCATATAGATTTTAGCTCCCGGATTCCGGTCTAAAAAATCCTGATAGTCACTGTACACGGTAACATCTAACTTTTCCCAGTAATCAAGTCCTGCCCGTTTGATCAGTTTATCATTCAGCTTAAAACCCAAAGGCTGAATCAGATGAAGCCTGGTATCCGTGGCCACACAGGTTCTTCCGATATTCCCTGTATTCGCCGGCATCTCCGGTTCCAATAGTACAATATTCATAGTAATTACGCCTTTCCGTCCAGTCTTTTAATAAAGCGTTCCATACGGCTTAAAGCCTCTTTTAAATTCTTTAAGGAATACGCATAGGAAATACGAAGATACCCTTCTCCGCAGTCTCCAAATGCAGTTCCGGGAACAACCGCTACCTTTTCTTCCATCAGAAGCCGGGTGGCAAATTCATCGGAGGTCATGCCAAACCGTTTAATACACGGAAACGTATAGAAGGCACCGTTGGGCTCAAAGCATTCAAGCCCCATCTCCTGGAACGCATGCATTAAATAACGCCTTCTCTGATCGTAGGATTCCCGCATGACTGCCACATCCTTATCGCCGTCCCGCAGCGCAGCAACTGCAGCATACTGACTGGTGGTAGGAGCACACATAATGGCGAACTGGTGGATCTTTAACATCTGCTCTAAAATCATTCTGGGGGCAGCGGCATAGCCAAGCCTCCAGCCGGTCATGGCGTAGGATTTGGAAAAACCATTAATTAAAACGGTTCTGTCTTTCATTCCAGGAAAAGCTGCTATGGTGGAGTGATCCCCGCCATAGGTAAGCTCCGCATAGATCTCATCAGAGATAACGAATAAATCCTTCTCAATTACAATGTCTGCAATTTCCTTCAGCTCTCTGGCATCCATGACAGCCCCAGTCGGGTTGTTTGGAAACGGAAGAATGAGAACCTTTGTCTTTGGAGTGATCTTCTCCAGAAGCTTTTCCTTTGTCAGCTTAAACTGGTCCTTTGCTTCCAGATCAATAATCACCGGAACTCCATTGGCCAGAATGGTACAAGGTACATAGGAAACATAGCTGGGCTGGGGAACCAGCACCTCATCCCCTGGATTTAACATGGCACGAAGTGCAATATCAATAGCTTCGCTACCGCCAACCGTTACCATCACCTCATGATCAGGATCATATGTAACTTCAAAGCGGCGGCTTAAATAGCTGCTGATTTCCGTCTTAAGCTCTTTTAAACCAGCGTTGGAGGTGTAAAATGTCCGTCCTTTTTCCAGTGAATAAATACCCTCTTCCCGGATATGCCATGGCGTGTCAAAATCAGGCTCGCCTACACCCAGAGAGATGGCATCCTTCATCTCACTTACGATATCAAAAAATTTACGGATTCCCGAAGATGGAATCTCTGTTATACGGTCTGATAATGGGTTTCTCACGGCGTAATCAGCATCCTTTCATCTTGTGTCTCTTCCGCAAGAACCGTCCCGTGATCCTTATACTTTTTCAGAACAAAATGGGTGGCTGTGCTGAGCACGGATTCCATCGGGGAGAGTTTCTCAGATACGAACTGGGCAACTGCTCTCATGGTCTTTCCTTCGATAAATACGGTAAAATCAAAGGCACCTGACATTAAATAAACTGCATTTACCTCACTGTACTGATAAATACGTTCTGCGATCTTGTCAAAACCCATACCTCTCTGGGGAGTTACCTTAACCTCAATTAAAGCAACCACCTTTTCATCGCTGGTATTATCCCAGTTAATCAGGGTGTGATATCCGCAGATGATATGTTCCTTTTCCATTTCGGCAATCTCGTTTGCAATGGCTGCCTCACTTTCTCCAAGTAGAACCGCCAGATCCTTTAAATCAATTCTGCTGTTTTTTTCAATAATTGCCAATATCTTTTCTCTCATATCCTACCTCCGATTTACCTGTTTTGGGATAACACCTTATATAGTTCGTCCTCTGAAGGGCGGTCGAGATAGCCGTTGCCGTCTTCATGGACAATAATTCGTTTGATTCCGTCTGTTACTTTCCCAATGACTGCCGCTTTCATTCCATGCTCCTTTAAGGCAGATACCAGATCTCCTCCGTTATCCGCCGCCAACACAAAACAACCCTCTGAATAAAGGCGGTATGGGTTTAAGTCATATCGCTCGCAGATCTCAATGGTTTCCTGTCTTACTGGAATTTTATGAAGGTCAAAACGAATACCCGTCATATAGGCGCCAGACAAATCCCAGAGAGCTTTTAGTATTCCTCCCTCAAGGACCGGCTCCCATTCCGTTGCTCCCAGGTTCTTAAAAAACCCCGGATCATTTCTTGGTATTAAAAATTCTCCAGTTAAAATCTGGTTAATATATTGCGAGGAGAACCACTGATGCAGTTCTCCCTCTCTTTCACTTACTATTTTTAACGTTCCGGCTAATCCGGCATATCCTGCAGCCACAAGATCCTGTCCCGGCTTAATTATTCCTGTATTTTCTCTTTCAATCCGTCTCATGCTCTGTTTTTATTCTCCCGGTCCTGCCTGGGGACTATCCACAGCATCTTCCCATTCAGGTACTGCCGGGGAATCCGGTTGCTGGGTTGTTTCCTGAGCTGGCTGTGTAATAATTTCTGGAACTTCTGAAGGATGGACTGGTAATGGTTCTGCAACTGCGGGCGCTGCCGGCCCCACCTTTATAATCGCCTTGGAGGGATTGTAGGTATCCGTATGAAGTATCTCCCTGCTCTGTTCTGCACCATCTACATAAACAATCTTCCAGAGTCTTGATTTCATGCCTGTATGGGCAGACTGAACCTGCTTTCTGGATCCAGGTGGCATGGCAGGATCCACAACCTCTTTTGCAGCCCCCGGATCAGTGACACTCAGTGTTTCCGAAACAAATTCAAAGGTCCGGTTGGCTGGTCTGGTCTCTTTTCCGTATATGGTAAACGTAAGAGTTTTTCCTGAAGTATAGCCTTCCACATAAATAGGTGTACTGTAATTATTGGTAAATTTAATGTCTTTATAGGTTCCAGCGATTGCCGCATCCTCCGACGGCTTTACATAACTTACCACCATGGAGTGATTCTGTCTCTGACTGATCTCTAACTCTGCCCTGAGTGCGGCATTATAAATGGTAGTGGCGATCTGGCATACTCCACCTCCCACACTGTCAACCACCTGACCGTTCTCATATGCAGCAGCTGTGGCATAACCGTTATCAACCGTAAAGGGGTGCATGCAGTCATAACCGGACAAGGTCTCTCCAGGCATTAACACATGCCCGTTTATCTTTCCGGAACCAACCTGCAGGTTTTTGGACCTGGAAGCACCGCTTGATGAAAAATTGGTGGAAAAGGTTCCAAGTACATCCTGAATGGTAGATAAATCTTCGGTTGTAATCGCCGGCTTTACTTCGGCAACAACTGCGTTAACAGTTACCGGCTCTTTTAAACCATTTGCAAACGCCGCATTAAGAGCCTGCTTTGTGGCTTCCACATCCACTGTTTTACCAATCACAGAAGGTGTGACTGTAAATGCCCCGTTCTGGCGGACAATAGAGGCATTCTTTGGCTCAGCGACTGCTGGAGCGCATTTTTCAGCTACAAATGAGGCTAACCTGCCATCATCCAAAGAGGTTTCCAAAGGAATGATGACTGGATTGTGTTCGATATCCTTTTTATTTAAATATCGTTTTAATAAATTCCCCCCCTGCCAGGAGGATGCTGCCTGAGAAACCGCTTCCGGGTTGCTCCAATGAAATCCCAGATCCTTAGCTGTCGTATCAACCGGCTGTCCGTCTACAACCAGTGTGATTTTCTGATTTTCCATTTCATTAACCAGGCCCTGAACTTTCTGCCCGGCTTCTTCCTCTGTCAAACCGCCCAGATTATAATCCCCGACATAGATACCGTCCGGAAGCGTATCAGCCATAACGTATGCTGGTGAGAAAAATCCGATTCCCACTGCCAGCATGGAGGCTGCCAGGCATATGGACAAAGTTTTCTTTTTCATATTCCATCCTCTTACTCTACTGTTTCCGCCTGACGTTTTGTCAGATAAAAACTATCTCATAAAACTTAACATCATGGGGAGTATCATTGCTATAATCAGTAAAACTACAACTGCAATTAAGACCACTGACATAAACTTCTTATTGTTCTTATTGTTAAAATTAATCATTTTGTATCACCTCTCTTATATTCTTCCATATTGTGCGATGATTTTATCCGTAATTCTGGATATTTCATTTCTGGATAAATGATCCAATTGCACAGATAAAGCTATTTTATGATATTTTAATAAATCCTGCAAGTGTTCTTTTTGCCGGTTTGACGCCGGTTGTTCCTTTTTTACCTTATAAATCAAGGGTACAGAGTCAAAGACTTCCGGATTCCTTTCACCGAACTCCTTTTTCATTGTCTGATACAGCTCATGAGCTGCAATGGCATCAAATCTGGCACGATGGCTCTGTTTTATTTCTATCCCGAAATAATCACAGGCTGCAGAGAGACTTTTTGATCTGTCTTCCGGCATAAATTTTCTTGCAAGCTTTAATGTATCAATTCCCTGCCGTTCAAAACATAATCCTTTATTTACTGCTGCACGTTTTAAAAAACTGTAGTCAAAGATGATATGATGTCCCAGAATCGGCAGTTTGCCTGCGAAATCAAGGAAATGGCCAATTATGGATTCGATGCCTGAAGCAGGCTCAAGCTGACTGTCCGTAATACCAGTCAGGGAAATCACACGCTCTTCCAGATTGCGGTAAGGATTTACGAAGCATTCAAATGTATCTTCTGCTTTTCCATCCCTCACCCGCACTGCTCCGATTTCAATAATTTTATCCCGCTTGGGGTCAAGACCGGTCGTTTCTAAATCAACGGCAACATAAGATGATATCACGTTTTGTTCTTCCTCTCCTCAATTTCCCCTTTTACAGCACTGGGACACAGCTCCTTTAGGAAGCAGTCTCTGCATTTGGGACTTCTTGCAATGCAGATGGATCTCCCCAGCGTGATAATCTGGATGTTCCACAGGATCCAGTGATCTCTTGGCAGTATCTCCATTAATTCATATTCGATTTTTTCCGGGTCATCTGATTTGGCAAACCCCAGTTTTTTGGATATCCGCTTTACATGGGTATCAACCACAATACTGGGTTCGTTATAAATATTGCCCAGTATTACATTGGCGGTTTTTCTGCCCACTCCAGCAAGTCCAGTCAGCTCTTCCATGGTCTTTGGAACTTCACCACCATACTTTTCCACCAGATCCGTACAGCAGGAAATAATATTTTTGGCTTTCATGTGATAAAATCCCAGGGAGTGGATATCCTGTTCCAGCTCTTTTAAATGGGCATTTGCAAATTTTTCCGGCGAATCGTACTTTTTAAATAAATCTACAGTCACCATGTTGACTCTGGCATCGGTACACTGGGCACTTAAAATAACTGCAATGAGCAGCTGCCATGGTGTTTCATGGTTTAAATAGCAGATATATTCTGTTCCGTATTCCAGGTCAAGAGCCTCTAAAACCCTGGTTACCCTGGCTCTTTTTTCTGCCTTAGTCTCTTTTTTAGCCATCATCTCCTCCATATGCCCAGCTCATGGACTGCTGCATTATGGGTAAGCACATCCCTTTTTTTATAATCAAAAAGAACCGCTCTTCCATCATGAAATACCTCCACGTGAGCCATCTTGATCAGCTGCCTGGCTTCATATCCTTCATAACCTTCTTTTAAATAACGATATTGAACCGCCTCATCTGTAAAAAATGCTTTTACCTGATCTTTATAAGGTTCCTGATCAGCAGAAAAAACAGGACGGCTCTTTAAGTTTTCTCTCAGATATAAGTCATATACCAGAAGATCCCTATAATAGGACTGTTTATCAGGAACCCGGAGGCTGATAAACTTCTCTAATATCTCATACCTTGCCATACGGCTGTGGCTCAGCTTTGACAATTCCTGTTTATCATAATATTCGGCCAATGACTCAAACATATCAAAAGTAGTATGAAATTCTTTGCGGAATTCTTCTATTGTAGTTTGAAACTGACCGCTGTTGCCGTAAACCTCCAGCATCTCTTCCAGTCCCTTTAATTTAAGAACACCACCATAGTCAAGCCATCTGGTGGACAAAACTTCATAAGGAGGCGTTTCCTTATAACGGATCTCATAATCTTGTGCCTTTTGTGATAGATAGGAACCCTTTAATACCTTTAAAAATCCCAGCTGAAGCTGTTCCGGCTTCATATCATAAACCTGGTTGAAAGAACGTCTGAAGCTTTCATAGTCTTCAAAGGGAAGTCCCACAATCAGATCCAGATGCTGATGTATGTTTCCATAGCTGTTTATGATCTCCACATTCTTCCTTAATACAGACAGATCCATACTCCGGTGGATTTCCTTAATGGTGGATTCATTGGTACTCTGCACCCCGATCTCTAACTGAATCAGTCCGGGTCTCATGCGGGACATCAGCTGTAGTTCATCCTGATTCAGTAAATCAGCGGAAATCTCGAAATGGAAATTAGTCACCCCGTTATCATGTTCAATCAAATACTCCCAGATGCGAAACGAGTGATCCCTGCTGCAGTTAAAGGTTCTGTCTACAAATTTCACCTGTGGAACTTTTTTCTTAAGGAAAAAATCCAGTTCCTTTAACACCAGATCCGTATCCCGGAACCGGACGGACTTGTCAACAGAGGAAAGGCAATAGCTGCAGGAAAACGGGCAGCCACGGCTGCTTTCATAATAAACAATACGGTTTTCGAACCCAGCCATGTCCTGATATAGAAATGGAATCTTGTTTAGATCGACTGGGGATTTTAGAGGGTTAATAACCGGTCGTCCATCTTTATCCCGGACAGCAGTTCCATCTATCTCCTGAAATGCTGCATGATCCCACCCCGGAGTTCCTCTCTGCTGATCCAGATAACAGCTGACCACTTTTTTAAAGGTTTCTTCCCCTTCACCCATCATAATACCGAAAACCTGTGGCTCTTCTTCTAAAATCCGGGCTGCATCGTAAGACACCTCAGGACCTCCCAGCCAGATCTCCACATGAGGGAGAACTTTCGGAAGGTCCCGTACCAGTTCTAAAATATAGGAAATATTCCAGATGTAACAGGAGAATCCCACTACATCTGGTTTTCTTCTATAAATATCACTCAAGATTTCATCCATCTGATTATTGATGGTATATTCCCCGATTTCAATCTCAAACCTTCCGTCGCTAAGTTCCGGCTCGTTCAGCCACGCCTGGGCATAAGCCTTTAAACTGTAAACTCCAGGGTTGGAATGAATATATTTGGCATTCAGCGCCGCCAGTAAAAACTTCATATTAAACCTCGATCTCTATTTTTCTGCCGGATGGCTGATATTGATAATAGCGGACTCCTGCCGCGTTAAGCATACGCTTGGAAGCATTCACCGCTGGTGTTCCGGCATACTTGTCCGAGCCGTATACAATTGTTTTAATTCCTGACTGTATAATTGCCTTTGCACACTCATTGCAGGGGAAAAGGGTTACATAAAGTTTACAACCTTCCAGACTTCCTCCCCTGTAATTAAGAATAGCATTTAATTCACTGTGTGTGGAATAGAAATATTTGGCATTATAGGGATCCTCTGCCTCATTGTCTCTTCCCCATGGAAATTCATCATCAGAACATCCCAGTGGAAATCCGTTATAACCCATGGATAAAATTTTATTATCCTGACTGACAATACAGGCCCCTACCTGAGTGCTTGGGTCCTTGGATCGTTTTCCTGACAAAACAGCCACTCCCATAAAATACTCATCCCAGGTAATATAATCTTCTCTTTTTCCAGTCATCCTTCCTGCTCCTCCCTGTCAAACTTTAATAATGCGGTAACCGGCTGCCTTCGTAAGCCGGTTCATGATTGCCTGTCCCAGATGACTTCTGGAAAAGCTCTCAGAAAATATATAGTCAGCATCTAAATCGTCAAATTCCCGTAAAACTGCATATAAATTGTGGGCGACAGACTCCTCTTTCAGACGGCTGCCAATACTCCTTATCATACCTCCCGGATAAAGATCTGACGTCTCATCAGTGCAGATCACACCTACCCGGTATCCTGCCTCCAGCTTTTCCTCAGTCATTTTATTAATAGCAGAAACCACAGCTTCTGTATTTCCCTCAACCAGAGTAAGATCTGCTTTAGGTGCATAATGCTTATACTTCATTCCCGGCGCTTTTGGTTTTACATCGGCTTTTAACGGGCCTGAGATAATAGCAGGATCCAGGTAAATCTCTTTCCCTAATACTGCAGATGCCATCTCCTGGGTAACTGCACCTGGTCTTAGTATCATGGGCTCATCTCCCGAAACGTCAATAATGGTGGATTCCACACCGATCCCAACAGCACCGCCATCAACGATCATCTGGATCTTTCCGTTCATGTCCTGCCATACATGGTCTGCAGTGGTAGGGCTGGGACGGCCGGATGTATTGGCGCTGGGCGCTGCTATGGGAACTCCTGCCAGACGGATCAGCGCGCTGGCTGCAGGGTCAGCAGGCATTCGAACCGCTACTGTATCAAGTCCGCCGGTCGTTCCATAAGGGACCAGACTGCTTTTGGGAAAAATCAGAGTAAGGGGACCAGGCCAGAATGCTTCCATAAGTTTTTTGCCTGCCTCCGGTACTTCCGTCACCAGGGGAAGCAGGTCGTCAAAATCTGCAATGTGGGCAATGAGAGGATTATCCGATGGTCTTCCCTTCGCCTCATAGATCTTCTTTGCAGCCTCTTCGTTTAAGGCATTGGCCCCAAGACCATAAACAGTTTCCGTTGGAAATGCCACAAGACCGCCTTCCCTTAATATTTTTGCCGGTTCTTTTAACTGTTCTGAATCCGGATTCTCTCTGTCTTTTAATATAATTCGTTTCGTATTCATATCTCTCTGCTCTTTTCTTTTCACTTCCATTTATCATATCACAGCGTAAAGGCTCATGCAATGCTTTTACCCCTGATAAAACGGGCTTTTAAAGCCCTATGCAAATAGCAGTTGTAAGTTTTTCCTATCAATGATACCATAATAACAGTATACGTTAAAAGAGGAGAAAAACATGGAACTGATTATACCGCAAAACTATGATCCCAGGCTCTCTGTCCGGGAAACCCAGGAAGCAATCAAATACATAAGAGACACCTTTCAAAAGGAACTGGGTAAGGAGATGAACTTAGAGAGAATCTCCGCCCCTTTATTTGTAGAACGAAGCAGCGGATTAAATGATAATTTAAATGGTGTGGAACGCCCGGTGGAGTTTGATCTTTCAGGAGTTCCCGGTGAAACCATGGAAGTGGTACACTCCCTTGCCAAATGGAAACGTATGGCACTCCACGAATACGGCTTTCAGCCAGGAGAAGGACTTTACACCAATATGAATGCCATCCGCAGAGACGAAGATTTAGACAATCTTCACTCCTGTTATGTGGACCAGTGGGATTGGGAAAAAGTAATTACCAGGGAAGAAAGAAACGAGAATACGTTAAAAGAGACTGTGAAAATTATTTTCAAGATTATTAAACACATGGAACATGAAGTCTGGTACAAATATCCCCAGGCAGTTAAAACGCTTCCTGATGACATTGCTTTCATCACCTCCCAGGAGTTGGAAGACCTCTATCCGGAACTGTCTCCCAAGGAGCGGGAAAATGCCATTACAAAAGAGCACGGCTGCGTCTTCCTCATGAAAATCGGAGATAAATTAGGCAGCGGAAAACCTCACGATGGCAGAGCACCTGATTACGATGACTGGCAGCTTAACGGAGATATTCTTTTCTGGTTTGAACATTTAAACTGTGCATTAGAAATCTCAAGCATGGGAATCCGTGTAGATGAAACAGCTCTGTCAGAACAGTTAAGGAAAGCAGGATGTGAAGACCGCAAAGAGCTCCCTTATCATAAAATGCTTTTAAATGGAGAACTCCCCTATACCATCGGCGGAGGAATCGGGCAATCACGCCTTTGTATGCTATTATTAGACCGGGCACACGTTGGCGAAGTTCAGGCCAGTATCTGGCCAGACGAAATGCGCAAAGAGTGCAGAAAGAACAATATATTTCTGCTATAATTCTTACATAGGAAGTGGACGCGATGAACGTATTTCTTTGTGATGACCAGGCAGAGTTTATGCATGGATTTGCAAATGATCTGGAAGGGTATTTTCGTACACGGAATATCCCCTTCCAGCTTTTCCTTTTTACATCCGGAACAGAACTTCTGTCCTCCAAAGCTGTGCCTGATCTTATTTTTCTGGATATTAAGTTGGGAGAGGAATCCGGACTGTATACTGCCCGTAAAATCAGGGAGTCCAATACGAGGGCAAAGCTGGTATTTCTTACTGCTTATAAACAATATGTATTTCAATCCTTTGATGTGGATGCTTCCCATTATCTCATTAAACCAGTAAGCAGACAAAAGCTTTATCCCGTTCTGGATCATATAATCAAACAGCTTAATCTCTTAATAGAACCTCCCATTATAGTAAAATCAGGTCAGTCTACCATATGTATTTTCTGCTCTGATCTTATGTATCTGGAAGTAAATAATAAAACACTAACTCTTCACAACCAGACTTATACCACCGAATTTTCTGGTAAGCTGGAATCTGTTGAAAAGAATCTACCCGCCCGGTTCTTCCGGTGCCACAGAAGTTACATTGTTAACATGGATTATATTGTCCGGTTTGACCGAATGGATCTTCATCTTTCCAACGGAGAAATAATTCCGGTGAGTAAACGAAAATATCAGGATTTTTCCAGTACCTTCCTAAAATATATGAAAAAGGAGGTATTGTTATAATTCTTCTTACTTTTACCGCTTACATCCAATATCGTTTCTTTAGTAAGATGTTAAAATGCCGTTTTCACAAGCTTTTAACCTTTATTGGAGTTGTCTTTTTTTCCATGGCCTCCAACTTTATCAACATTAATTTAAGACTTGCCCTGATTTTTCCACAGGAACTGTTTTATTTTATCACTTCCCTGATCATGATCTGGGTATTATTCCAGGCCAGTACCGGGAAAAAGGTAATGTTGGCTATTTTCACTGACGGGCTGGGATATACATGCAATTTTGTTTTTTTGCCATTAATTCAATTTTTAAGCAAAAACATAATTCATAATTCATCTGCTTATGATATGGCTTATAAACTATGCGATATTTTATCCTTCCTGCTTTACGCAGCCATATTGGAATGGGTAGGAAGAAAATGCCGTAATCTGCATGGTGAGATTACTATGCCGGAAAACCTGTTTCTTCTGATCTTATGTTTCTTCACCAGACAGACCGTTATTTATTACGCATGGAACCACATCCAGAACAACAACACGCTGTTATCAAACATGATTGCAACCGCTGTTGCAGCTGGCGGCGTTTCACTAATTACTTTTTCCTCTTACTATGCAGACCGGAAACTAAGCTTACACCTTGCAAATGAGAAAAATTTAATACTGGAAAAACAGATCACAGCATGGCAGGGTGAGGAAAAACAGCTGTCCGGTTTTCGCCATGACTTTAAGAATCATATGCTATGCTTAAGGAATCTCCTCTCCATGAATAAGAATGAAGAGGCTTTTAATTACCTGGATTGTATAACCGGAACTTTTAATACTTTTTATCCCGATTATTCTTCCGGCAATGCTTATGCAGATGCAATTATCAGGGAAAAACTTGCGCTTGCCAGAGCATGGGAAATTCGTTTGGATACAGATTTCATCTTTCCCTCCTCTGATCTGATCAATCCTTCTGACCTGTGTATCATTTTAAGCAATGCTTTGGATAACGCTCTGGAAGCCTGCCTAAAATTAACCGACCGGAATGATCCTCCACTGATTACAGCAGTTTCCTGCGTCCAACGTTCCTTTCTTATGATTGAAATAACCAATCCGGTCCCACATACAGCAAGCCCAGGTATCAGCCCTTTTTTGTCTTCAAAAGAAGACCCCCATCTTCATGGAATCGGTTTATCTAACATTCGTGATGCGGTTGAACGCTGTAATGGAACTATGGACATTTCAATTTCAGAGGAACTATTTCATTTTTGTGTCATGATTCAGCTTTTTCCACCATCTCATTGATAGTAAGACCGTTTATACCGTAATCGTTACCGTCTGCGCCAAAATAATTATATTCCTCCTCTAACTGCCGAATAAATAATTAGTACAAAAGGAGGGTATGAGATGTATATTGGTAAAATGGAAACCCAGTCGACAAAAATAAATATCGCTTCCATCAACCGTACTGCTAACAATAAATATGAGGCAATTTACGGCAAAAGTAAGGAAAGCAAGAAAACCGATGAAGTATCAATTTCCCCTGCTGGGAAAAAGCAGGGTATGCTGAAGCAGCTGATGGATCAGAAGCAAAGGATTCTGGAACAAAAACAGTCGATGCTGAACTCCGATCAGGCAAACGGCTCAGAAAACATGAATGATAAACTGAAAGAATTTGAGATGCAGATAAAAGCCATTGACGATCAGATCTCACAGATTCAGGCGGATGAATCAGATAAATCGGAGCCTTATTTCATTGATGAAACCGGTAAAATTTATGAAAGACCAAAATCAAAAGAAGATGCGCAGGCTGAGCAGATGAGTGCAATCACAAAATTATCATCCGGTGTATCTCAGGCAGAAATAATCTCATCCGCGAAAGACATGATTGATGGAAAAATCAATGTATTAAAAAGTGAGATTAAACAAGGTTACGGAAATACAGATCAAAAAATCGAGGCTGCATCCAGATTACAAAGCAGATCTGATCAATTAGTAGCAAAAACTTCTGAAAAAATCGGAGAAGCTAATAAGGCTGCTGCCGCGCTGTCAAATAGCGCTGTAGAGAGCACTGAAACGGAAATGGAACCGGAAACTGAGAAAGATACCGGTATCCAGTCGGAATAACATTTATTCCATCTAAAGACAAAAACAGGAACCTGTAAGCCAAAGGTTCCTGTTTTTTATATATTTAGTTATTATTTAAATAGCTCATGATTCCCATATGTATGGTCCACGCTACCCGGTCCTGATAATCTTCATCATTCAAAAGCTTTGATTCCCTGCTATTGGTTAGGAATCCGCATTCCACAATAACAATTGGTGTCTTCACATGAAGCAGCAGGTAATAATTGTCATTGGGCTTTGCAAGTCTTGTATTCTTATCCCCCAATAAAAAATCGAATCGTTCCTGTATGGTTTCAGCAAGCTTTTTCCCTTTTTCTGATTTTTTATAATAAAACACCTGTCCTCCGGAGATTTCCTCCTGATGATAACTGTTCTGATGAATGCTTACAGTCAAAGCAGGCTTGGTTTTATTGATGATATCACACCGTTTGGTCATATCTGCCATCTTTTTTCTGTTGTCTCTGGCTGAGTACAGTCCATTGTCGTCATCTCTGGTAAGAACAACATCCACATCCGATGCTTCCAGATATTTTTTCAGCTTCATGGTTATCTGCAGATTAATATCTTTTTCAAGAGTACCGTCAATCCCGATCTTTCCAGGGTCATTCCCTCCGTGGCCTGCATCAATTACTACCACCGGCCGATTCTTTTGTGCAGATGGGGCGTTATTTACTGCTGCCATCTTTCCCGCCTGGCTAGATATAACATAAACCAATATCAGCAAAATCACCGCCATGAACGGTTCCCATTTTTTTAATTTCACGCTCTTTACCCGATTCACGTTCTTAATGAATTATACTTTTTGGTGAATTAAAAAAGAACAGGTACAAGTGACTTTCCTTTTATTTAACGCTTAATGTGTTATAATCTCTGCCGCCATCTGCAGTAATCCACTCCAGATACTGGGATAAAATACTGGGATACCCCTCTTCCTGCCACAATTTATATCCCTTTTTAGCCATGACCTTCTCACGAATATCCGCTACTTTACCTTCATAACACGCAGAATTCAGTTCTGCGTATACCTTAGCCATCATATCCCGCTGACTTTCAGTCAGACCCTGAAGGGTTTTTAAGCTATTAAACTCATCCTGAGCCTGATTATAAAATACTTTGCTCAAATACTTTTTACCATAATTACTGAAATTCAAAAGATTCTTGTCCTTATTTCCTGTTTTCTCCGCCCAGGCTTTCATATCAAGAGATTTCGTATGATAGTTAAAGGTTCCTTCCGGTCCATACTCCAGTATTCCGTACAAACATGGAGGGGTAGACAAAGAGCCTGTCACTATTTCATAAATTCCAGAATCGCCATGAGATCTCTTGTAATGCTGAACATGAAGATGTCCGCTTAAAAATAAAGGAACTTCCCAGCTCTCCAGCTGATCAATGAGCTGTTCACTGTGCTCAATGGTACAATCCTGAAGATAAACTTCACTTTCATCCAGTAAATTATGATGGGCTACAGGAATCACTTTCATCCCCAGGTTCCAGGCCTCTTCCATCTGCTCCTCAATCCAGGTATATGTATCATCCTTTATCATGCCGCCGACCAGGTTCTTGGGATCATACTGGCAGCTGTCAAGCATCAGAGCTCTGGTTTTATCATTGATCTGGTATACATAGCTTAGGGAAGCCGGGTCCCGGCTCACCGCCTCACTATATCCGAATTCGTCATATATCTCTTCAAACTCTTCTGGTGTAATACTCTCCGTACTAACTATGGACTCTCCATCAAACTGACAGGCATCAGGATTATTAATATCATGGTTTCCAGGAATAACGATTACAGGAATTCCCGCTTCTTCTATGGCCTCCAGTTTACTGGCAAGTTCTATATGGCTATCCCGCTCTCCGTTATAAGTTAAATCTCCCTCTAATATTACCAGATCCGGCTTTTCTGCTTTCACTTCTTCAATGAACGCATCTGTAATTTCCCAGATATATTTCATTACTTTGCCATCTCCGTGATCAGCTGTATATTCATAGCTCATCTGCATATCGGTTAAATCTCTGGCCAGATAATGAATATCTGTAGCTATTATAATCCTGGCGGTTCCTTCCTCAAGTGCCTGGGTTGGTTCCGGCGAAGATTCCCCGGAGGTTTCAGGGACCTGTGCTGTGGAAGGTGTCTGTACTTGTGTAACGGTTGTCTCCGGCTGCGCCGTACTCTCTTCCTGCGTAAGTTCCTGTGCTCCCTTTTTAAAAGAGCAGCCTGAAGTTACACAAACTGCAGCCGCCAATGCTGCCAATAATACCCTCTTTTTCATAAACTGACCTTCCTGCTTATCCCTTTCTTCTGTTATTCCTTATCAAGCCGTACTTCATCCCACAAATCAGCCGGCTCAAATCCCAGCTTCCAGCATGCTACACCTGCCAGATCGTACTGACGGATTAAATTCATCTTCAGACCGATGGAACGTTCTTCCTCTAGCCACACGGTCTTTTTGCCTTCTTCTGTCTGAAGTTCTCCGTAATACTGTCCCAAATCTTCCTGCCAGTATAATTTCACGTCATTTTTCGTAACCCATTCTTTGGATTTTGCGATACCTATAGCAGAGGATGAAGTCTTTCCATCGGTTCCTTCCGTCCATATTCTGGTGTAAAAAGGAATACCATTAATAACCTTTTCCTTGGGAACAGCTTTAAGTGTATTCTTAATTCCATCTTCCACATATTGAATAGAAGATACAGATCCGGCCTCTCCGCCTGCATAATGTTCATCGTAACCCATAATGATCACATAATCTGCTACAATCCCCTGCTCCTTCCGGTTATAAAACTCATTTCCTGCAACGGGCACGTAATTATCCACGGACAGGACAAGCCCCTTTTCTCTGCATGGGATGGACAGCTCTCTGATAAACTGAATGTAATGGGGTCCCGCTTCTTCTTTTATGCCTTCAAAGTCCAGATTAATGCCGTCAAATCCATAGGTCTTTGCCTCTGCCATCAGGCCATCAATCAGTTTCTTCCTGGTTGATGTTTTAGACATCAGGATCTCCGTATTCACATCTGAACTGAAGTTATTAATCAGTGCCCAGACCTTCAATCCTTTGTCGTGAGCCTTTTTTACATACCCTGCATCTGCCAGGGAATGAAAACCACCTTCATTATCACTTAATTCGTACCATGTTGGTGAAATCACGTTAACTCCTGAGGTATTGGCAATCAGACTGTCAAAGGTAGAATTTCCCTCTGCCGAGGTAACCTGATGCCATACCAGGCATACCGGCTGATCCATGGTTATATTTTTGTAAACCGGCTTTGTAAAAGTACTTACGGAAGCCTCTTTTTGCGCTTCTCCAAGGCGTCTGCGTTCTACATAGCCAATAAAACCGTCCTCTGTCCTTATTTTATCCCATTTGTTCATGGAATCCAGAACCGTCACTTTGCTCCCCTCATTCACATGAGTTGCAATGGGACTCCTGACTCCGCCCTTGATACGCACATTGCCGTCTTTTACAACCGTAGCCCGTTCTTTATCCGTCCAGTTATTATTGATAAACACCCGCTTATTTGCAGCTGAATCATACGCGGCAAACTCTGCATCTGTATAGTTAGCAATAAGGCCCAGGGATAAATACACAGTATCCTCTTTCTCCAGAATCAGTGATTTTCCGGAAGAACCTTTTGTATTCTGGTCTGCATAAACAATAGAATCCGGAAGCGTATACACAAGCAGCTTCTCATTGCTGTCCCAGTAAAAACGCTCATTTAAATTTTCATTGATCCAACTGATGGGAAGGTAGGTCTGATCCTCTACAAAAAGACCTTTGGTTTCCTGAAGATTCTCATTTAAAAAAACTGCTACCTCATCCCCTGTGACCCCAAAAATCTCAGTCAAATCTGCCTGCTCACTGGATGGAATATACCGTTCCAAAAACCGGACTCCGAAAGTACCGGCCAGAATTAGTAAAATCAATCCCAGCGCCACCATAACCGGCACTGCTTTCCTCTTCATCTGTTTTCCTCCTGCTTATGGATCATATCTTATGAACTCATTTCTGTAATATCTTCTAGATTATATCATACTTCTTTCTTTTTGGAATTTACATTTTCATTACATTCTGATTCCCCTGTCCCTCCCTGACGCGCATAAACTCATTCTCTCCGGGCTGAAGATGGAATCCGCTAACGCGCCCCTAATCCCATGTTCCCTGAAATTACCGGTTGTAGACACGGTCAAATCTGATTTCCTGAAGTTTACCGGTCTCCTCATCAGGAACATAGTCTGCCATATAAAAGCTGTCATCCTCCCTTATTTCAAATATTCTTCCCCAGTCTGTCTCCGGCAGTTCCTCGCCGTCGATTACAATGGGAACTCCCTTATTTCTGTACCTTTTCAGTCCTTCCAGATACTGGTCTCTTTTACCTTCTTTCCATATACCATTGTCTTCTTTACTCATATTGCTATCTCCCCGCCGTTTTATCTTTTGTATTTTAAAATAATTCCTCGTAAAAACTGATAGTCTCAGCAGTGACAGAAAATGGATCTATGGAAAAGGGAATTCTTCTGACCGGAACTTTTAATCTTTTTTCCAGACTTGTTCTTGCTTCTTCACTGCCAAATGATACCAGGCTGTCCCAGCTTTTCTCCGTTTTTATCCCCCTCTTTTCAAATTCCAGAAACTCACCAATCTGCCACTCACTAAGACTTCCTATTACAAATTGCCTGCTGCATCGAAAAAACTCTTCCAGATTACCTTCCTTTGCAGTTCCATAATCCACAATTACAGCATGATAGCCGGACTTTTTACACAATAGCAGTGTATCAATCCCCGCTTTACTATAATAATCTGTCTCAAGAACCCGAAACGGGTTTTCACCTTTTTTCCCACTGGAACAGGCAGCTCCCATACACGAAAAGGAGTCATGATGATTCCATTCCAAAACTGCACACCGCATTCTCATTACACCTGATAAATATCCGGCTGTCATGACTGAAAAATGAGTCACTCCCGTTCCTCTTCCGGTACCAATAATACCAATTAATTCAGTGGTCTCGACTTTACCAAACGGGTTACCCAGTTTCCAGCCTCTTTTTGCAAATTTCTTCATAGAAGTTTAACCCTTTCCTTGCAGACAGCGCTCCTTTATCCTTAGTTTTTTCATAACATTTTTCCACCAGCGAATAAATAGTAAATCCCGTCTTCCTCCTCGTGTTTTAACAAGGATTTCATTGGTAACCGCCTGATAAAAATTCTCCAGTTCATTACTGACTGTAAATGGATCAGAGAAAAATGGGGCCCGAAAAAAGACTGATGCTTGTGCACCTTTCGGGATACAGATTTTCTTATCAATCGCCCAGTGATTATATATGACGGCATAGGGGATTCCGGATCTTATTACTTCTTCCACAGCTTCAAAGGCATGAATCTGATTCCATATACTGGCATCACACACCAGTATTACAGCATCAGGTGCCATACTAAGCGCCTGGCTTAAATTCTCTCCCCAATCCATCAGATGCACATGAAAGGGTGGATCCTTTAATTTCACTCCCGCTCCGTAATATGGCTTTATAATTAAGTTTCTGTAATGCAGCAGACCATAGCTGTCACGCTTTGCTTTTGTGAATTTAAATAGACCGGCCCCCATAAAAGAGTCCTGTTTTTCTTCCAATAAGTTGGGAATTCCTTGATTTTTAAGGTAGACAGACAGGCCGATTCCAATGTGGGTTGTTCCTGCCCCAGATTTGCTCCCTGAAAGAGCAATTGTAAGAGATGATGATTGCAGACGTTTTTTTGCATCCGTTTCCGTTTCTTCTAATCGACGAAGCTGTTGCATAAGCTCCTGCGCCGTTGAAAACCTGTTTTCCTTTTCTTTACAGATGCATTGCCCAATAACTGCTGCCAGCCCACGCTCCATGGACGATGCTGGTATAAAAGGCAGCTCAGGAAATTTCCCGGTGTACAGATAACAGAGGATCGTGCCAATGGCATAAATATCTGTTCTTTCATCAAGCACTGCTTCTGCCTCATACTGTTCCGGTGCAGCGCATCCTACCGTACCATAACGTTCTCCCGGTTTATTTGCTTCTTTTAACGATGCCGCCAGCCCAAAGTCAATGAGTTTAATAATATCATGGCATAATAACAGGTTTTTCGGCTGTAAATCTAAATGTAATATAGGGGTTGTTCCTGCGAGATGCAGGTAATTAATGATGCTGGCAAGCTGAATTCCATAGAAAATGGTCAGCTCCCGCGACAGATGACCCTGTTTTTTCACAAGATCATATAAGGAATCTCCTTCCAAATACTCTTCAATTAAATAACTGTAACTTTCATCTTCTTCTACGTCATATACAATGGGAATACCAGGATGGCGCAGCTCTTTTAATATCAATGCTTCACGCCTGAATTGTTCATAATTGAGAAAGCTTTTGGATACGCGTTTTACTGCCCTGTATTCTTCAAGCCCAAGATGAACCGCCAGAAAAACTGTTCCTTCCCGACCGGTTCCCAAGATACCGCATAGTTGATATTTGCCGAACAGAACGGTGC
>SVDS01000278.1 GCA_015057715.1 Paenibacillaceae bacterium | reverse complement strand
AGAAGAGAAGCTTTTCAGATACGCACCAGTCTGGTGGAAGAAAATGGACTGCCTTATGTGGAAAAGACTGCCCTGACAGCTGAGGGAATCCCTCATATCCGTTCCTTTGAAGAAAAATACAAAAATTTAACGGAACAGAATCATGGGTTACATGTGGCAGACGTAACAGTCAGCTCAGATGGAACAACCGCCCGGTTTGCATTTTTAAAAGGAGAGACGTATGCTGAGATTCTTGGACGGGAGATTGTAAACGGAAAAGTTCCGGAAGCATCTTTGGAAGACGGCATCTCCATGATTTTAAAGGTACAGGATGATTACATGACTCCGTTTCATATCACACCGGAGTTTGAGGAAGTGTTCGGTGTGCTGCCGGATTTTGCAGAGCAGATTAGAAGAGACTGGGCATTTAAACATTCCAATATCGACTGCCTGTTTGAGAATATCATGATCACAGAAGACGGTCCTTACTGTCTGGACTATGAATGGGTATTCTCTTTTCCTGTTCCCGTTAACTTCATAAAATTCCGGGTGCTGTATTATTTTTATGAGCAGTATAAAAGCATCCTGAACTATGAATCAATGGAAGTGTTTATGGAAGAGCAGGGAGTGGATGGTGAACTGATTGGTATCTATGAAGAGATGGAACGCCATTTTCAGGAATATGTTCATGGTGAGAACCAGCAGATCTATCTCTTAAACTATATGCATGAGACATTTGCCCTGCCGGACAGCATGTTTGAGGTCTCTCAGATTATTGATGATACCAAGGATCAGATTGCTCAGATGAAGGCTGAATTAAAGGAAAAGGATCTGACCATTACAAAGCAGCAGGAGGAAAAGCGCTTAACGGATAACCATGTTGCAAACCAGGACATGATTATTGCTTCCCTCAGAAAAGACTGTGAAACCATGCAGGGAATTATTGAACAGTTAAGAAAGCATGAATCCTTCTCGTATAAAGTACTGCGCAGGTTAAAAAGAATCTTTAATGAGAAATTCCCTCAAGGCACAAAGAAACGGAAAGTGCTGTTTTATATAAAGGAAACCATACTTCACCCTATAAAATCCATTTCCCTGTATACAACAGATGAGGGAAGAAATCTCATGGAAGGCGACATGAAAATCGGAGCGGCATACCGTATACATGGAAAACTTCGTTTTGTAAAAGAAGGACATCCCATGGTATCCATTGTTATACCGGTTTACAACCAGATCCATTATACTTATGCATGCCTCCTGTCCATATTAGAGCATACAAAAAATGTGGATTATGAGATAATCATTGCAGATGATGTATCAACGGATGCGACCGCAGAGTTGTCCAAATTCACGGAGAATGTGGTGATCTGCCGCAATGAAACCAACCAGGGATTTTTAAGAAACTGCAATCAGGCGGCAAAGTCGGCAAGAGGAAAGTATATCATGTTTTTGAACAATGATACTCAGGTAACCGACGGTTGGCTGGACAGTCTGGTTAATCTAATCGAGTCAGATCCCTCCATCGGAATGGTGGGCTCTAAACTGGTTTATCCTGACGGACGACTTCAGGAGGCTGGCGGAATCTTATGGAGCGATGGCTCCGGCTGGAATTACGGACGCCTTGATGATCCGGAGAAACCTGAATACAATTATGTAAAAGACGTAGATTATATTTCCGGCGCTGCAATCCTTCTTTCCAATGATTTGTGGAAACGGATCGGCGGCTTTGATGAACGTTTTGCACCAGCTTATTGTGAAGATTCCGATCTTGCCTTTGAGGTGCGTAAGGCCGGTTATCGGGTGGTTTATCAGCCCCTTTCCAAAGTGATTCACTTTGAAGGCATTTCAAACGGAACCGATGTCAATGGTTCTGGCTTAAAACGCTATCAGGTGGAAAACAGTAAAAAGCTGAAAGAAAAATGGGCAGCTGAGTTCAGCTGTCAGAGCGAAAATAACGGTAACCCTGACCCGTTCCGTGCCAGAGAAAGAAGCCAGGGAAAGGATATCATCCTGGTGGTGGATCATTATGTACCTACCTACGACCGGGATGCAGGTTCCAAGACTACATTCCAGTATTTAAAGATGTTCATTGATAAGGGATATGTGGTCAAGTTCCTGGGAGACAATTTCCTTCATGAAGAGCCTTATTCCACCGCATTACAGCAGATGGGAATTGAGATTCTTTACGGCAGGGAATATCAGGCAGGCATCTGGGACTGGTTAAAAACCCATGGAGACGATATAAAGGCAGCTTATTTAAACCGCCCCCATATCGCTCAGAAATACATTGACTTTCTCCGGGAAAATACCAGCATGAAGCTGATTTATTACGGACATGACCTTCATTTTCTTCGGGAAGGCAGAGAATACGAGCTTACCGGAGATCCTAAGAAACGGGAAGCTTCCGAGTACTGGAGATCTATGGAGCTACGTCTGATGAAAAAAGCGGCAGTTTCCTATTACCCGTCTTATGTTGAGCGGGAAGCCATTCATGAAATTGAGCCTTCTGTTCCTGTAAAGGCGATTGTAGCTTATGTGTTTGACCGGTTTTTAAATCACATTCCAAATGACTTTGAAAAAAGGGAAGGCCTGCTGTTTGTGGGCGGCTTTGCCCATCCGCCCAATGCAGATGCGGTATTGTGGTTTGCAAGAGAGATATTCCCGCTAATCAGAGAGCAGATACCGGTTAATTTCTACATTGTTGGTTCCAAGGTTACTGATGAAATCAAAGCCCTGGAACAGCCGGATAACGGAATTATTGTAAAAGGTTTTGTTACGGAAGAAGAACTGGCAAATCTTTACGCCAGCTGCCGGATTGTGGTTGTTCCTCTGCGTTACGGAGCAGGTGTAAAGGGAAAAGTAATTGAAGCACTTTATTA
>SVDS01000024.1 GCA_015057715.1 Paenibacillaceae bacterium | reverse complement strand
ACTAATCACATATGATATGTTATAAAGGATTGAAAAAGCCCTTTATAATACAATTCACATCTACAAGACATCATACAAGTAAAAAATTACACCTTGACAGGAGGGAGTTATAATGAGTAATTGTAGAGATTGGGACAGAAACCACTGTGGTTGTGGTGGTGGTTGTGGTGGTTCCGGCGGGGGCTGTGTAGGCCCAGTCGGACCACAGGGACCAAGAGGCTGCCCCGGCCCAACCGGGCCACAGGGACCTAGAGGATTCCAGGGTCCAACCGGACCTACCGGACCTCAAGGAATTCCAGGTCCTGATGGACCTACCGGACCACGTGGTCCTCAGGGTCCTGTAGGACCACAAGGTCCTCAGGGTATTCAGGGCCCAGCTGGACCTACTGGACCTACTGGAGCTACTGGTGCTACTGGTGCTACTGGCGCTACCGGACCTACCGGACCTACTGGCGCTACTGGACCTACTGGCGCTACCGGTGCTACCGGACCTACTGGACCTACTGGTGCTACTGGTGCTACTGGCGCTACCGGACCTACCGGACCTACTGGCGCTACTGGTGCTACTGGCGCTACGGGTGCTACCGGACCTACTGGACCTACTGGTGCTACTGGTGCTACTGGCGCTACCGGACCTGCCGGACCTGCCGGACCTACCGGACCTACTGGCGCTACCGGCGCTACTGGTGCTACTGGCGCTACCGGACCTACCGGACCTACTGGTGCTACTGGCGCTACTGGCGCTACTGGTGCTACCGGACCTACTGGCGCTACCGGACCTACTGGCGCTACCGGACCTGCCGGACCTGCCGGACCTACCGGACCTACTGGCGCTACCGGCGCTACTGGTGCTACCGGACCTGCCGGACCTGCCGGACCTACCGGGCCTACTGGCGCTACTGGCGCTACTGGTGCTACCGGACCTACCGGACCTACCGGCGCTACTGGCGCTGCGGGTGCTACCGGTCCCACCGGACCTACTGGTGCTACTGGTGCAACCGGTGCTACCGGACCTACCGGACCTACCGGCGCTACTGGTGCTACTGGTGCTACCGGACCTACCGGACCTACTGGTGCTACTGGTGCTACTGGTGCTACCGGACCTACCGGCGATACTGGACCTACCGGACCTACCGGACCTACCGGACCTACTGGCGCTACTGGTGCTACCGGTGCTACCGGACCTACCGGAGATACTGGACCTACCGGACCTACCGGACCTACCGGTGCAGCTGGACCTGGTGCTCAGCTAAGAGGTATCGAAGTACTGTTAACTGCAGGAGAAACTGTTGCGAATGGCAGCCCTGTCATTTTTAATACAGTTGAAAATGACCAAAGTATAAATATTTCTTATAATACAGTTACAGGTGTCGCAACCATTACAGCCACAGGTATCTATTATGTTTCCTGGTGGATCTCAACAGATGGTGCCGGACCTTCCACTTATGTTGAATTCTCAACTCAGATAAATGGCAGCGGAGGAATTCCTGCAGATTCACCAATCGTTACTGGTCAGCTTAATGGTTCTGCTTTGGTGACAGTAGGTGCAGTTCCTGCTACCGTACAAATCATTAACACAACTGGCCAGGATGTATTCTACGGTACAACTCCGGTTATCGCTCATATGATAATCCTTGAAGTTTCTGTATTGTAATAGATCTTTAACCACAAAAAGCGCCGGTGCAAAAACCGGCGCTTTTTCTATCACATAAGCGGTGCAAACAGCCTGAGTGCCCGCCCCGCAAATCTTTCATACCACGGATCATTTGGTATATCTTCTAACGAAATCCTTCTGCATAAAGACAGGGTTTCCTGGTAATCCCGTTCCACATCCCGGATTACTTCATTGCGATACAGATACGTTCCGCATTCAAAATGAAGATACAGGCTTCGAAAATCCAGATTAATTGTACCAACTGCCGCCTTTGTATCATCACTTGTAAAGACTTTTGCATGCATGAACCCCGGAGTATATTCCCATATTTTAACGCCTGCCCGAATCAGCTCTCCATAGTGCGATTTGGCAAGCAGAAAAGCATATTTTTTATCAGGGATATGTGGGAGAATAATGGATACATCCACCCCTCTTTTCGCAGCAAATGTCAGAGCTTTCACCATCTCATAATCAAGAATCAGATAGGGAGTCATAATATGAACATAGTATCTGGCATTATTAATGATATCTAAGTAAACCTCTTCTCCAACCGATTCCTTATCAAGAGGACTGTCTCCATAGGGAATCACAAATCCTTCCATGTTAAGCTCCAGGGGGTAAAAATACTCCGGATCTCTTAAATATTTATCATATTTCTCCGGTTCCTTCTCAGATATATTCCACATTTGAAGAAACATCATAGTAAAGCTGGTAACGGCATCTCCTTTGAGCATAATTCCTGTGTCTTTCCAATGCCCAAATCTCACTTTTCTGTTGATGTATTCGTCTGCCAGGTTGATACCGCCTGTAAATGCAGTATGTCCGTCTATCACAAGAATTTTTCTATGATCCCTGTTATTCTGATAACTGGATATCACTGGTTTAATTGGTGAAAATACTTTCGCTTTCAGTCCCTTTTCCTGAAGTACTTTAATATAATTATATGGAAGCACCGTGAATGATCCCATCCCATCATACATAATCCGTACTTCTACCCCTTCTCTGCTTTTTGATTCCAGCAGTTCCAGTATAGAATCCCACATTTCCCCTCTCTCAATAATAAAAAATTCCAGAAAGATAAATCTCTTTGCCTCAGCTATCTCCCGTTTCATAGCTTCAAACATTGCTTCTCCCAAGGGATAATACTGTGCATTGGTATTTCCATAGGTTGGATAATGGCCATATTCTTTCATATAATGTGCCAGATTTGCATTTCTCCTGCTGACTTTTAATAAACGTTCCATAACCCTGGAATTCTGCTTTAGATAGCATTCCGTCTCATCCATGCTGGACTTTAACTTCTTCTCCATAAATCGTTCAATAATCTGTAATTCCACCAGCAAATAAAAAAAGGTTCCAAAAACAGGAACTGCTGTTACAGGTATCATCCAGCTCATTTTAAAGCTGGGATTCTCTTCTTTATTTAAGATATAAATGATAACCAGTGCGCTAAGCATTGTAACTGCACCATAAAAATACGCCAGATAAAAACTCAGAAAGCGGTATGCTGCTGCTATAACCAGAATCTGTATCATAAGTGAAATAACTGCAAACATAGACCTTCCAAAAATTATCCTAAGCATCTTTTTGATACGACCCATCCTCTGTACCTCCACTCCGCCAATTTGTTTCTATACATGCTTCATATTATACCGCCTGACCAGATATCTTGCAAGTATTTGCCAAACAGACCACGGAACAAATAAGTTTTATTGAAATTCCCTTTTATTTACAGTATAATGCATAGTAATAAAAATTATCAAAAGGAGACCATCTATGGAAAAATCCAAGGTTTATTACACAAATTTTCATACCACCTTCCGTGAAAACCTTCCTCAAAAACTTGCCCGGCTCATTAAAACAGCTGGTATGTCTGAGCACATTGATTTTCAGAATAAATATGCCGCAGTTAAAATCCATTTTGGAGAACTGGGCAACTTATCATTTTTACGTCCTAATTACGCTAAGGTAGTGGTTGATTTAATTAAAGAAGCAGGTGGAAAACCATTTTTAACCGATTGCAATACCTTATATGTGGGAAGCAGGAAGAATGCCCTGGATCATCTGGATACTGCCTATGAAAATGGATTTTCACCATTTTCCACTGGCTGCCATGTTCTGATTGCCGATGGTCTGAAAGGAACGGATGAAATCCTGGTTCCAATAGACGGAGACTACGTTAAAGAAGCGAAAATCGGGCGGGCTGTTATGGACGCTGATATTTTCATATCTCTCACACACTTTAAAGGACATGAAAGCACAGGTTTTGGCGGAACTCTAAAAAATATCGGAATGGGGTGCGGTTCAAGAGCCGGAAAAATGGAGATGCATAACGCGGGTAAACCTCATGTTACCGAAGAAACATGCATTGGCTGTCATGCCTGTGAGAAGAATTGTGCCCATGATGCTTTTTCATTTGAAAACAAAAAAGCGACGATTAACCGTAGCCGATGTGTCAGCTGCGGCCGTTGCATTGGCGTTTGCCCAGTAGATGCCATTGAATCTGATTGTGATGAATCAAACGATATTTTAAACTGTAAAATAGCGGAATATACACAGGCAGTACTAAAGGATCGTCCCAACTTTCATATCAGCCTTGTGATGGATGTTTCCCCCTACTGCGACTGTCACTCAGAAAATGACATCCCGATCATTCCGGATGTGGGTATGTTCGCCTCCTTCGATCCCGTCGCACTGGATGTTGCCTGTGCAGATGCAGTAAATAAGCAGCCAGTTATGGCAGGTAGCGTTCTTGAGAAACACGGCAGCCACCACCATGATCATTTTAAAGATACTCACCCTACTACAAACTGGAAATCTTCCATTGAACACGGGGTAAAAATAGGTCTTGGAAGTGCTGAATATGAATTAATTTCTATATAAGGTTTCAAAAAGAGAGAGGTTACAAAAACCTCTCTCTTCTCTTTGTGTGACAGTAAAAAATAAACCCCCTGCTATGCAGGGGGAGGGCTGATCTTTAGATATAAGTTACTCCTGTGCTAAAATAAATGTAGGTCTGCAAACCACAAATAAAAGCACAGGAGATCCATAATGGACATTAATAGTTTAGCCCATACTAAATGGGAATGCAAGTACCACATAGTCTTTGCACCAAAATATAGAAGGCAAGTAATCTACAAAGATATAAAGGCAGATGTTGGTCAAATTTTAGGGAGTTTATGCCGGAGAAAAGGAATCGAGATAATGGAAGCGCAATGTATGCCAGATCATGTACACATGTTAATACGAATTCCACCAAAATACTCAGTATCAGAAATAATGGGATACTTAAAAGGAAAAAGTTCGCTAATGATATTTGAAAAGCATGCGAATTTAAAATATAAATATGGAAATCGGCATTTTTGGTGTCGTGGATATTACGTCGATACAGTAGGAAAGAATACAGCTGCGATTAAGGAATACATACAAAACCAGATAAAAGAAGATTTAGAATACGATCAGATGTCACTAGTAGAGTATATAGACCCGTTTACGGGTGAGCCGGTGAAGAAAAACAAGAGATAAGACTCTTAAGAGTCAGTTGGAAATCAAAGCAAACCAGCAAGCCCATTTTGGGGCTGCGCCGGAGTAAGGCAGCTCCGATTAAGCCCTTTTAAGGGCAGCTGAGAATGTGGTGCAGTAGGCAGACTTTCGGAGCGCCTTCCGGGCGCAAGCAGGAAATAAACCCCTTATAGGGGTTGAGCAAGCCACCGGCTAAGCCGGTGGTATTGACTTAATCAGGCCATCCCATATGATAGATTCCATCTTCACTGAGGGGAACCTTATCCCTTCCGATCTGCCAGACCGAAATCTCACTGTTGTTAACCTTTTTTTCAGAAACATCCTTGGCTATAATCAGCTGAGGCCATACATAGGTGGTATCTACCTCTTTTCCATCAAGACATACTTTTGAATAAGGAGTAAAATTCTCACCATAAATCAACAGATTGGAATCATTGTAAACTACTTTATCAATTTTTATTTTATCAATTCCCATCTTTAAATCAGTTTTCAGATAAGGACTATCTCCGCCATATACTTTATGCTCTCCATAAAGGATATCATACTCCAGATTTTTCATATCCTCCAGATAGCTTTCCTCATTGGTGTTTTCCCCATTTAAATATTTTTGATGAAACCGGATCATAGTTCCTTCATGAATATTCAGCATGTTAAGCACATGAGAAGAAAGCTGATAAGCCTCCACGTCTTTTTTAACCACAGGCAGATTCATGTTATTCCAGATAACGTATTCTGTCTGAAACAGGGAGTGATTCTTCATCTCATCCTCACTCCACTCAAAACCTGGAAGATGATCTCCATACATCACCAGTACGATGGGTTCTTTGCGGGTTCTTAACGTATTAACTAGGGAACGAATAAACTGATCCATTTCATTAATCTGCTGGCAGTAATACTCAAAATTTGGATACTTTCCATGTCCCTGTACCGATATGGTGTAGATATAATCCGGTCCTGGTGTAGAATCCAGGGTCTTAATAATCTCGCCGGTTAAAATTTTATCCTTACACCACCCTGTGGGATTCCGCTCAATATTGTTCATATATTCAATAGGAGTAAAGGTATCAAATCCAAGCTGTGCAAATACCCGGTTTCTGTCATAAAAAGTGGCTTCGTTATTATGAATGGTATGAGCAGTGTACCCCAGATTTTTCAAATCAAAAGCAGTGCTTTCACAGGAGGTTTTTTTAAGAACTGTCTTATATGGATACTCACCGGGGCCGAAAAAGTCCAGATTCATACCGGTTATGTTTTCAAACTCTGTATTGGCAGTACCTGCTCCAACAGAAGGAACGCTTAAATATCCCCCTGGATAATTTTTTTGCAGCTGGTGGAAAAAGGGAATGGGATCATAATCCACCGGATTGTTTTTCCACAAAGAAGGGTCAAAAAACGATTCCAGCTGAATCATAATTACATTGGGTTTTGTGTTTTCCGTAATTGCATAGGTGTTTTCAGGCACCAGTTCCTCCGACTGGATGGTTTCCAATGTTTCAGCCCCATATCCTTCCGGCTTTGCTATCCCGGTATTAAATACGGAATTGGAAAAACAGTAAGGAAATCCGTATGATCGAAAGCCTTGTCCGATATTGCCAAAATGAACCGCTACCAGACCAAACTTCATGGCACCGCTAGTAATGCCAAGTACCAGTGCAGTACTCAGAAAAATGATTGCCAATCCATGACTCAGCCTGGTTTTCTCCTGACTGACCGGTGCTTTTTTCCAGACTCCCACTAATAGGATAAATGCCAGTACTCCAGCGCATGCCATGAGAATAATCTGCATCCAGGTAAAGTAAACGGTAGCAAGGCTTATGGCATACTTCACCAGGCGCAGATCGGCTGCCGTAAAGGGAGTTGTACGGAAGATCAGAAGAATACCGTTTACAATCCCCATGAAAATCCATAGAAAAGTAATTAAGATACAGGCAAATGCTTTTCGCCTTGTAATAAACATAATAGTAAAGGGAAGAAAAATAATTAAAGTATTAAGCAGAAAGATAAAAAAACTATTCCCTATATAAGAACACAGATTCAACAGCGACTTCCGGCTGGCCAGCTCTATCACTATATTAATACCTGCTGAAAGAGCTAAAAGCTTCCAAAGCCATCTGAAATAAACTTTCATTGTATACCTCATCTTCTATGCACATTTGCGAACCGGGTTTAGTCTACCACATTTTACAGCAAATTTACATACCTTTTTTTAAATTAGCATGGAGTAAGAGGAAATTTTTCTAGATGAGCAATGTTTATAGTAAACGTATGTATGCCGTCATTCCCATATTTGTCCATGCCCATTGATCGGCAAACTAAAAAAAGGACCGGATTCAATCCGGCCCTCGTAATTATTCCTGTTCTTCCGTAGGTTCAAACACATCATCATTCACAGCGTTAATTCCGGCAGTTACATTCACTTCCTCTGCTGTGGTAGTCTGCTCCTTCTCATCCATCTCTTCTGACTCAGAATCAGCAGCTGCCTCCTTCACAGGTGCACCGCATTTTCCGCAATACAGAGAGCTTTTGGGAACCTTTGCTCCGCATTCCGCACAGATACGGCTGCCTTCGCTTTGGGTCAATTCAATCTCCAGGGCGGCAATTCTTGCCCGGCTGGCTCTGACAGCTTCATAAGCTTTGGTATAAGCTTCCTTAGGCTCACTGTTGTCTTCATAATACAGTTTTCCGATGACTGCATAAGCTTCTTCCAGCTTTGTTTTCTCTGCACCGATCTGTGTCTTTAGCTGTATTGTCTCAGTCAATGCTTTCGCCTTCGTTGCAACCTCTTTGCCGGTATCACTAAGTGTCTTTCCCAGCTCTTCAAAAAATGCCATCCGTGATTCCTCCTTTGACTTTTGCTCCTACCATTGTAACTTTATTGGAAGAAAAAGTCAATGAAAGACTGTTATCTCAATTCCTGATTATGGCTTGAGCGCTTCTCTTACTGAATCAGGAAGGTGCTCTAGAGGTACAATATACTGAATCTCACTGCGATTGCCCAGCGCACTGCTGACAGCTGAAAAACCAATACGTTCTGTATTCCAGATACCAAACGGGTTCATTCCCGCATATTCTTCAATCGCAGCCTGACTCATAATCTGAGCAATCAACTGGGGATCTGTAACCGTATAGTATTGAGAACTGCTGTTTTCATAAACTGCCGTATCATACTTGGATAACCGGCTTAAATCAAAACTGATTTCTTTAATTCCTTCATAGGAATTCCAGCTATCTACATCGAGCTGGCATTCTCTTAATAAATTCAGAGTAGTAGTAAAGGAAGGATAGATCGGGTAATACCCTCTGGAAGTCAGATCACTATACTGCCAGGAATTCTGATTTACCTCTCTCTTACTGTCTGCTTCAGCCTGAATCTTTGTCATAAACTGAATGGAGGCTACCGGATTTTCTTTGCTCATAGCCTCAACTTTCAACTGACTTAAATCTGTCTGATATGCAAGAAGGAGTTTTTCCGTCATAGCCTTATCTGTACCATTCTTGTCACGACTTATAGTACTTGTTTGTGATCCTCTGCTGACTCTCACTGCAGATGTATTCTCAGTTGTCTGACTGAAAATAGGATATACTGCCTGAATGAAGTCCTGATCTTCGTATAGCTGGGACAGTTCCTCTTTAACCTCTGAATTTCTTAAGGAATAGCTGCGATATACGCTTTTTCCGTTCTTAAGGGTATATTTTACAGAGAAATCACAGTTCCTGTCTGTTTCTCCCCCATCTTCATAAGTGAATCTATCCCAATTTTTATTCCTGTTGTATTCAACCGCCTTTTTAACCATAGACAGCGCCGGCGCCTTATTCTCCAGCTTCATATGACTGAAGATATAATCATCCCCACTTTGATATTTCCACTGATAATCCTCTGTGATATCGCGCACTGCATCGCCATATGAAACCCAACTGTTATCATTATTCAAGGATATAGCCATAGAATCTATGGAATTCTCCGAAGGTATATAACTGTCATATCCAAACAGATCCATTTGAAAGCCGCCAAATATCACTGCCGCTACAAGAGCGGATGCAATCATCTGCTTCCAGTTTGAAAATAATTTTCTAAAGTCAAAGTGGTATATGATTTCAATGACACAATGAGATAAAAACATTCCACAAAGCAAACCAAATACTGCCCACCCCATGTCAGAGCGGATGGTCCAGAAAACAAAGCATCCGGAAAGGGAAGATAAAACAACAATGGGATTCCGGATAATCGGCATACTGATTTTAAATGCCATCGCCTTTTTTGCAGACTCAGAACCTCTTTTTTTATATAAAAACAAACAAAGAAAGGTAAATATAACAAACAAGAGAGTTACAATTATTATCTGAGAAATTAATTCAGCACCCAGTTTTCCGCCATTATCAAGTGCAACATTATAAATAAATATTGCATATGGAGATGATTTTACCAGAAACGGGCGGAATAGCTCTTCTCCGCTTCTATAGCTGGTATGAAAAAAGTACCCGTAACAGCCCTGTAAAACAATCAGTAAAATTGTAAAATAACCTTCGAAAACTGCTGTGCCAAATATACCTACAATCACGCTTCCCGTCATAATCATCGCCAGCACTGTAACCGCGTAGATCATGGCATAATGAAGCAAAAAAAGCAGATATCCTGAAATAACTGAACCGATAAGTACAGATGGTGATATACCATAAGCCGTAGTAACACCCAGGGTAAGAATTAAATTAACCCCATAAACAACTGCCACAATCAATATACCATTCAGATAATTGGCCCAGAATAAGTGTTTTCTGTTTACCGGAATTCCATGATAAAAGTCAACCTTTTGTCTGGAGTGAAGATAGGAGAAACTTGTGACTCCCATCACAATGGATAAAACAATCATCAAAAAGGTAATAAAACCATTCTGAAATCCCAATAAATGTGTTAGTTGAGAATGAATACTGGCTATGGTTTCCTCCCGTTTTAAAGATTCTCCAATTACCATAGCTATGGTAACCGGGAGTGAGAAGAAAAACATCAGAAAAGCAAGAGTCACCGCCCAAAGTCTGCGCTTACCATCTTCCTGTATCAGTTTAAAAAATAAGCTTTTTGATGTCATATCCTGCCACCTCCGTTTCACTTATAAATATTTCTTCCAGCGATAAGGGAATAATCTCATAGAAGACAGGCTGGAAGGATTCCATCATTCCAACAACCTCTTCCTTCGTTCCCCGCACAGTCATGGTATACAGCTTCCCTCTCGTCTCCGTCTTAATCCGGTCTAAAGATACCAGGTCGGCCTCTGTCATACCATCTTTTAACACACACTGAACTTTATGAATATTCAGCTTTAAATCATCTAAATCCTTTGAAAGCAAAATGCCTCCTCTATGGAGCAGTCCTACATGGTCACATATGTCTTCCAGCTCCCTTAAATTGTGAGAGGCAATAATGGGAGTTAAATTTCTTTCCGCCATATCATTGGCGAAAATACTTTTTACTGCCTGGCGCATAACCGGATCCAGACCGTCAAATGTCTCATCACAGAATAAATAATCTGTATTGGCACTGATGCCGCAGGCGACTGACAGCTGCTTCTTCATACCCTTTGAAAAGGTATGTACCTTTCTTCTCATTTCCAACCCGAAATTACCGATCAGACTTTCAAAGCGCTTCCGGTCAAATTCCGGATAAACTTTACTGTAAAATTCCATCATATCCCGGGGAGTGGCATTATTAAAATAATACTGATCATCTGAAATATAGAAAAATCTCTTCTTTACATTCTCATTTTCAAAGACAGACTCTCCATCTATGGTAACAGTTCCCTCATCTGGTTTTAAAATTCCGCTTAAAAGCCTTAAAAAAGTGCTCTTACCAGCGCCATTAGTACCGATCAGACCAAATACATTCCCGTCCTTTATCTCAGCACTTACATGGTCCAGCGCCATGATATTATCAAATTGTTTTGTCAAATTTTCTGCCTTAATCATTCCTTCACGCCTCCCCCTGATCCGTTTTCTTCATATATCCATTCCTCTGCCAGCCACGAATGTGCTTTATCCTCTTTTATTCCTGCCCGCTTTGCCTCTTCAACCCAGTCCCCCAGCTTATTTTTTAATTCACTGGTTTTAAGAGCACGGATGGAACTGGTATCTGCAACAAAACTGCCTCTTCCTTTCACGGAATAAATAAAACCTCTCCTCTCAAGCTCCATATAGGCTCTCTGTATGGTATTGGGATTAATGGATAAATCTGTGGCCAGACTTCTGACAGAAGGCAGCTGGCTGTCTTGTTCCAATACTCCGCAAATCATAAGGTCTTTTAATTTTTCCACTATCTGTTCATAGATAGGTCTGCGATCTTTATAATCAAGCAGAATCATAATTCACCTCTTTCTTAACTGTACCAACACATTTAATACACTTAATATAGCAGATCGCCTCCGATCTGTCAACCGGAGGCAGGATTATTTTAATAATTTCTTCTGTCTTCAACAATCAGAATCCGAATCGCATTCATAGTATTGCTCCAGTTAAATACATATAATGTATAAGAAGCATTTCCTCTGATGTAAAGATTAGAAGAAAGCAGGATATTTTCGCTCTGGGCATTGCTGCTCATTACCGAAACCAGGTAAAAACCGATCTTTTGGTATTTAAAGGCGGTAACCTCTTTATAGTCCACCTCCTTAAAGGTAAGTACTCCTCCATTTAATAATACGTTCACTTTCCGATTTGTGATGGATAAATTGCAGACCCGAAAGCACCCGGTGTTAATTCCACCGTTGCAGTACATATCCATGATCTCCATTATTTCAAGTCCGGTATCCGAATTGAACACAGCCACTGTCATAGCCTGCCCCAGTTGGACATTGATCTGTTTTTCTAAATAAACGTATCCATTCTCCCCTTGAACCGTCACAGTCTGAGTCTTGGCTGAAACTCTTCCATATTGACTCATGTCCCCATTACCCAGTCCATTTACCGCAAGTTGTTTGTTAATATAGATCTGAAATGGATCATAACCAGATGCAGCGTTTAAAAATCTTACCAATCCGTATTCACTGGTATTACAAAAATAGCATGGTATGATTGGCTTGGGAAACACGGTGATAACGGACGTCCAATGTTCGTCTGTATCCGAACTTTCACTGGGATTTCGATTCAATGGCCAATCCTCACTAAGATCCGGAGCGGGTACATTAGACGGGGTATCCTGGTTATCTGGCTCATCCCGGGTATCTGATGGCGATGTATTGACTTCCTGATTGGAGTCAGGGGGTTGATTTTGATTGGTTTCATTTTGCATATAATAAATAATACCCATAAAATCCCTCTTTATTATCGTTATATAGTAAGTTTATTCCGCGAACAATCCTCAGTGCCTGTCAGACAGGAATCATCCCGCATTTGTCATCAGATTATTAAAATTTATGGATTATATACAGTATGGGCAGACAATAGAAAAGAGGTGCACCTGGTCTTCTGACCAAGTGCACCTCTTTCTATCAATATTTTAATTATTCATTGCCGTATAAAGTAACCAGCTTCTGAAGATATTCAAATCTTGATTTTGCATCTTCCTCATTCTTGGAGAATAATTCAGCTGCTCTTTCCGGATTCTTCATTGCTAAGGATGCGTAACGAACTTCACCCTTTAAGAATTCCTGATATCCTTCCAGTGCAGGAGCCTTGCTGTCTAAGGAGAATTTCTTCTCAGCAGCAGGATTGTAACGGAAGTTATTCCAGTATCCGCACTCTACAGCAAGTTTCTCTTCTGTCTGTGCCTTTGACATACCCTTCTTGATACCATGGCTGATACATGGAGCGTATGCGATAATTAAGGATGGACCTGGATATGCTTCTGCCTCTGCAATTGCCTTAACAGTCTGATTGTAATCAGCACCCATAGCAATCTGAGCAACATATACATAACCGTAGCTCATAGCAATGCTAGCAAGATCTTTCTTCTTCGTATCTTTTCCGCCAGCTGCGAACTGTGCTACTGCACCAGTCTTGGTAGCCTTGGAAGACTGACCGCCCGTATTGGAATAGATTTCAGTATCGAATACCATGATGTTGATGTCCTTACCGCTTGCAAGAACGTGGTCAACACCGCCGAAACCGATATCATAAGCCCAGCCGTCACCACCAAAGATCCACTGAGACTTTTTGCCAAGGAAATCTTTATTTTTAACTACAGCTTTTGCTAATTCGCAATCAACGCCCTCTAATGCTGCAACCAGTTTGTCAGATGCAGAACCGTTGGAAACACCGACGCTGAACGTATCTAAATACTCTTTGCATGCTGCTTTTACATCATCAGATGCTTTATCGGAGTTAGCGATTTCTTCTACTTTGCTCTTTAATCCTTCTCTGATTGCATTCTGAGCTAAAAGCATACCATAACCGAACTCAGCATTATCCTCAAATAAGGAGTTTGCCCATGCAGGACCCTGTCCCTTTGCATTAACGGTATAAGGTGTAGAAGGTGAGGAGTTACCCCAGATGGAAGAACATCCAGTTGCGTTTGCAATGTACATTCTGTCACCGAATAACTGAGTGATTAATTTTGCATAAGGTGTCTCGCCACAGCCTGCACATGCTCCTGAGTACTCAAGAAGAGGCTGTTTGAACTGGCTTCCCTTAACGGTTGCTTCTTTGAATTTATCAATAACTTCCTGCTTAATCGGCAGAGTCTGACCATATTCGAAGGTTTCCTGTGTTACATCACAGTTAGCTTCCATGTTAACCATGGTAAGAGCTTTCTCGCCCTTCTTTCCAGGACAAACATTTGCACAGGAACCGCATCCGGTACAGTCAAATGCAGATACAGTGATTGCGAACTGATATCCTGGCATTCCGGTCATAGGAAGAACTTTCATGTTCTCTGGTTTCTTAGCAGCCTCTTCCTCTGTTAAAGCAACAGGACGGATAACAGCGTGAGGACATACATAAGAACAGAAGTTACACTGAATACAGTTTTCTGGTTTCCACTGAGGAATAGTTACTGCAATACCACGTTTCTCGTAAGCAGCAGATCCGGAAGGTGTGGAACCATCAACATAATCAACGAATGCAGATACTGGTAAGGAATTACCGTCCTGAGCGTTAACTTTAGTCTGTACGTTGTTAACGAAATCAACAACATCCTGTCTTCCTTCTTTGATCTTCTTATAATCAAGACCTTCGTCTTCGCCGTTTTTCCAGCTTTCCGGAACTTCGACTTTAACAACGCCCTTTGCACCGGCATCAATTGCTGCCCAGTTCTTCTGAACGATTTCTTCACCCTTACGGCCGTAAGTTGCTTTAGCAGCAGCTTTCATCAGCTCGTTTGCTTTTTCTGCAGGGATAATTCCTGTCAGTTCAAAGAATGCTGACTGAAGAATGGTGTTGATACGGGTTGCACCCATACCTGTTTCGATACCGATCTTCACACCGTCGATGGTATAGAACTTAATGTTGTGCTCAGCAATATACTTTTTAACCTGTCCTGGTAAGTGCTTTTCAAGGCCTTCCTGATCCCATGGGCAGTTTAATAAGAATACACCACCATCAACCAGTTCCTGTACCATGTTGTACTTACGGATATAGGAAGGATTGTGGCATGCTACGAAATTAGCTCTGCGGATTAAATAAGTGGATTTAATCGGCTTATGTCCGAAACGTAAATGAGACATTGTGATACCGCCGGACTTCTTGGAATCATAATCGAAGTAAGCCTGAGCGTACATGTCTGTATTATCACCGATGATCTTAATGGAGTTCTTATTGGCACCTACAGTACCGTCAGCACCAAGACCCCAGAACTTACAGTTAGAGGTACCCTCTGGAGTAGTAACGATCTCAGCTCCTGTCTCAAGAGAAAGGTGAGTTACGTCATCCACAATACCGATGGTGAACGGAGTCTTTGTCTTGTTCTCGTAAACAGCTACGATCTGAGCTGGAGTCGTATCTTTGGAACCAAGACCATAACGTCCGGTAAGAATCTTAACCTGGTCAAACTTTGTTCCCTTTAATGCTGCAACAACATCTAAGTATAATGGTTCGCCTAAAGAGCCTGGTTCTTTTGTTCTGTCTAAAACAGAAATGGTCTTAACTGTGTCAGGAATTGCATCAATCAGAGCCTGTGCGCTGAAAGGTCTGTAAAGACGAACTTTAACTACACCAACCTTATGGCCAGCTGCAACTAAATAGTCAAGAGTCTCTTCAATGGTATCATTTACAGAACCCATGGAAACAATTACATGATCTGCATCAGCAGCTCCGTAGTAATTGAAAAGTTTGTAATCTGTACCAATCTTTGCATTTACCTTATCCATATATTTCTGAACAATTGCAGGCAGTGCATCATAGTATGGGTTGCATGCTTCTCTTGCCTGGAAGAAGATATCAGGGTTCTGAGCGGAACCTCTCAGACATGGATGATTTGGATTTAATGCATGACGACGGAACTCGTCAACGGAATCCATGTTCACCATCTCTTTTAAATCTTCATAATCCCATGTTTCGATCTTCTGGATCTCGTGAGAAGTACGGAAACCATCGAAGAAGTTAATAAATGGTACTTTACCCTCAAGGGCAGCCATATGAGCAACCGGAGTTAAGTCCATAACTTCCTGTACACTGGATTCACACATCATAGCGCAACCGGTCTGACGACAAGCATAAACATCAGAGTGGTCACCAAAGATTGATAAGGCATGGCTAGCAATAGCACGTGCAGATACATTGATTACACCAGGTAACTGCTCGCCGGCAATTTTATAAAGATTAGGGATCATGAGTAACAGACCCTGGGAAGCTGTATAGGTGGTGGTCAGAGCACCTGCTGCCAAGGAACCGTGAACCGCACCTGCGGCACCTGCCTCAGACTGCATCTCTGTAATGTGCACTGTCTGGCCAAATATATTGGTTCTTCCGTCTGTAGACCATTCATCTGTAGCTTCTGCCATAGGTGAAGACGGGGTAATAGGATAGATTGCCGCTACATCAGTAAATGCATAGGATGCATGAGCTGCTGCATGGTTTCCATCCATGGTTTTCATTTTTCTTGCCATTCTTGATTTCCTCCTGCAAATGTGAATATTTGTATAATTTGGTTCCCCTTAGGGGAAAGTGACCTGACATTATTATAACAATTATTCAACAAAAAGCAAATATTAAAACTGGAAATTAAAGTATTATTTTCAAAACAATTTAAAAAAAGACAGTACCAGACCTTAAATATGTGTCTGATGCTGTCTTTTTGGGTTATTAATACTACTGACTCATGGGATTTGGCTGTATGATACTTTGGGTATTTTCCGCTGTTGTCCCTTCCGTCTCAGCCTGAGTTGCCGGAGTGTTCTGGGTTTCCGCTACTGTAGTGGGCGCGGTCTCACCTGCATTCGTTCCCGGACCGCTGTCTGGTAACGTCTGAGTGGGAGGATTTCCCTGGTGGGTCTCCGGTACAGTCTGGGAAGGTTCTGTGGCAGGTACCACAACACCGGTTGTATTCCGTTTTATTGTAGCCGGCTTGCCGCGGTAGGTGCTGTTATGGAAGAATTCATCACTTACCACAGTACCGTTCTTCTTAGTAACCAGATTGGTTACCCAACGGCTTCCCTTTGTTTCCTGCTTAATCACTTTTTCTTCCCCTGGCTGCATGGTCTGATCCTCTTCATAAATTGGTGCCGGAGCATCTAACTCTGCTGTCTTGTTGGAAGTCATTGACAATGTAACACCATCTTCCAGTATCGGGATACCTACAATAGAAATCTTAAGCTTGCGATCAGCAAAACTGGTTCTGATGGCAATGGCACTGGAAGAATTATTAACAAACTTCATGTCCGGTCCGCCAAAGCTTACCATCGCATCCTCACCCGGAGTCACATAACTGGGTTCATAACTGTGGGCATGACGCTCCGTGGTTGTCAGTCCTGCAAAAACAACTGCATTATACAGGGTGGAAGAAACCTGACATACACCGCCACCGGGCTCTTCAATCAGGACTCCGTTTAAATAAGCTCCTGCCGGACGATATCCCTTTGCAGAGGAACGCTCGCCGGTTGTCTTATTAAAGGAGAATTCCTCACCTGGCTGCAGAATCATTCCATTGAGCGCCGTGGAGGCAAGCTCAATATTCTTATTCCTGTCACTGTTAGTCGTTGTTGTTGTCGTGTAAGTTCCGATTACTTTATACAGAGCCTTTGCCTGCTCTTCCGTAATCTTAGGAGCTGTCTCTGTGGCCTGTGCAGCAATGGAACCCTTGTAGTTCTTTGCTTTAATCTGTGCCAGAATGTCGGCAGTCAGCTTGTCCTGGTCAATTGCAATTCCCTTTTTTTCGCCAGCGTAAACAAACTTTCCTGTGGCTTTGTCAAATCCTGAGATTGAACCATTCTTGGCGGGTACATCCCACTTTCCAGCAATGGCTTTCACCTCAGTTTCTACTTCATCATCCAAACCATCTGTATCGATGGTATATTCCTCTTTTGTATCCTTACTGTAAATTTCATCCAGCAGGGAATCAATCCTGTCATCTAAAAAATTCTTCAGTTCGTATGTTTCACTCTCATAAGTAACTTTCATTCCCCAGCCTATGGACTGGTCAATTGCTTTTTTAGCTTCCGTCTTTGACAGACCTGTAATGGAAACTCCGTCTACATGTACCTCTTTTTTCAACTGGGTCTCAGAGACTTTCGTAGAGTTCACATCGGTCTCTTTTGTCTTATGACCCCCAATATACTTAACAGCAGCCATAACACTGATAACGGAGGCAACAGCGAAAACAGCAGCCAGTAAAATCTTCGTAATTCCGTACTGCGGTCCTCTTCTTCTCTTCTTACCGCGTCTTTGCTGATAGGAGTTTCCTCCTCTGTAAGACTGGCTTGTCCTTCTGCCTGAATTGGGCGTATTTCTTTTGCTTCCGTTCTGGGAGGAATGGGTTCTTCCACCGCTTCTTTGTCTGTTATCATCCTGACTCATTTACTTCACCTTTTTACATGATTATGTAGCATTACACTGAGTAGTATACCATACTTTGTGGGAAATGCTATTACGTTTTTATGAATTTTCTTAATTATTTTTCGCGTAAATTCTACATTTTACAGAACTAAAAAAACATGTTACTATAGTATTAATAAACTATTTCAATTCGGAGGTTATTATGAATTTTATTGATCTTCACGTTCATTCAAACGCTTCTGACGGTACCTTAACACCTGCCAGTGTTGTAGAACTGGCGGCGCAAAAAGGGCTTTCGGAAATTGCGCTTACAGATCACGATACAATCGAAGGCATTCCGGAAGCTTTGGAGGCAGCAAAAAGTCTGCCTTTGGAAGTGATTCCCGGCATTGAACTCTCCTGCGTTTATCTGGGTGAAGAAATTCACATTTTAGGGCTTTATGTCGATCCGGCTGATAAAAAATTTATCACTGAAACTGACACGTTAAAGGACATCCGCATGAAAAGGAATACGGAGATGATTCACCGTTTTCAAAATGCCGGTATTGACATCACACTTTCTGAGGTACAGGCCGGTAATCCCGATACGGTCATTACCCGCGCACATTTCGCCCGGGTTCTGTTAGAAAAGGGCTATGTCAAAAATATGGATCAGGCATTTAAGAAATATTTAAGCTACAGTGGACCGTACTGCCCGAGAAAAGAAAAGATTACTCCGGAGCATGCCATGAAAATACTTCATGACTGCAACGCATCCCCCGTCCTCGCCCATCCATACCAGTATCACCTGGGGGACCAAAAAACTGAAGAACTTGTTTCTTATTTAAAGGAGATGGGACTTCATGGTCTTGAAGTCTATCACTCATCCAATAATCAATATGAAAGCGGAAAGTTAAAAAAGCTTGCAAAAAAATACCAGCTCTTTCCTACCGGCGGCTCTGATTTTCACGGAACCAATAAACCTGATATTGATTTAGGCACAGGAAGAGGTGGTCTTCGCATCTCAGCCCTGCTTCTCGATGATATTAAAAGAATACGGCAGGAAAAGGGGCTGTAACCTCTCCTGCCAAAATCACGTACTATCCGATTTTCCCTTCGTCCATATAGCGGGCAAGATCTATGGCAAAATATGTGATCAGAATATCTGCTCCTGCACGAAAGATACTGACGGCTGATTCACAAACAGTTTTTTCCTCATCCATAAAGCCGGCTTTTGCTGCAGCCTTAATCATGGAGTACTCTCCGCTTACACTGTAGGCAGCCACAGGCACTTTAGTGCTGTCTGACACCTCACGTATGATGTCCAGATAGGAAAGTGCTGGTTTTACCATGACGATATCTGCCCCTTCTGCTACGTCTAGTTCTACTTCCTTTAATGCTTCTTTCCTGTTATGGTAATCCATCTGATAGCTCTTGCGGTCTCCAAAGGCAGGTGCAGACCCTGCAGCCTCCCGAAACGGACCGTAAAAGGCAGACGCATACTTTGCAGAGTAAGCCATAATTGGCACATTTACAAATCCGGCTTCATCAAGTGCCAGTCTCATGGTTTGAATTCTTCCATCCATCATATCAGAAGGAGCGACCATATGAGCGCCGGCTTTAACATGAGAGACTGCAATGCGGTTTAGATACTCCAGAGTCTGATCATTATCCACATACTCCCCTTCTATTATCCCGCAATGACCATGAGAAGTATATTCACACATACACACATCCGTTATGATATATACTGCAGGATAAAATTCCCTGATATAGCGGACCGCGCGCTGCACAATTCCATTTTCATCGTAAGCCTGGCTGCCGCAGCTGTCTTTTTGTGCTGGTATGCCAAACAAAATTACCTTATTAATTCCGGCAGCAGTCAGTTTATCAAGAATTACACAAAGCCGGTCTACACTATATCGATATTGTCCCTCCATAGAAGGAATTTCTTCTACAATGCCTTCTCCATCTATGGCGAACAGGGGATAAACAAGAGCCTGTCTGGAAACTCTGGTCTCCCGCACCATAGTTCGTAAAGTCTCAGAAGTTCTAAGTCTTCTGGGTCTATATAATAAATCCATTTCCATTACCTCCCTTTTATTCCTGTCCTATTATACACCCTCTCAAATAAGATTCAAGTAATTCTTGCGACATTGGAAAAGATTGCTTATAATAGCAGATGTACAATACGAACCAGAAATGAGGTATTTTATTATGGAAGAATTTTATCAGGCAATTGAAGATGCCATTCGTAATACCGGATATGAAGGTCCAGTAAGCGGACAGGACATCTACGATGAGATCTGTGATGAGATTGAAGACAAGGAACCGGGAGCTTATGTGTTCATGTCTAAAAAAACAGATGAAATATTTTTTGAGTACAAGATTCAGATCTTTGAAGATCAGTTTAACTTAAGTGCAATTGACATTCACAGCTCCGGTACGGTTTATCACGCAAACCTTGATTAAGCAAAAAAAGATTCCCCGATGGTCATTCAGGGAATCCTTTTTTTATTGTTTTACTGTCTTTTTACGTTTTGCCCGTTCTTTTGCCCAAATTCTTTTGTTCACTGTTTCTCTTAAAATCGCATAAAGAACGGAACAAAGCGGGATAAATATCAGCATACCCGCAATTCCCATGGCACTGCCGCCTATGGTCACCGCTACCAGAACCCAGATAGCTGGAAGTCCCACTGAATTGCCAACCACGTGGGGATAAATTAAATTTCCTTCGATCTGTTGAAGAACGAAGAAGATGATGAGAAACAAAGCTGCATCAAAAGGCTTCACCATCAGCATTAAAAAGGCTCCGATTGCACAGCCGATTAATGCTCCAAACATAGGAATCAAGGCAGTAAATGCGATCAGGACTCCAATAAGAAGTGCATATGGAAGGCGTAATATGGATAATGTTAGAAAGAACATGCTTCCCAGTATTACTGCCTCTACACACTGTCCAGTCAGAAAATTGGAAAATGTACGGCTGGTGAGACTTAATATCTCTAAAATTCTGTCAGAAACACGATCAGGCAGAAACGCTTTCATAAACTTCTTTATCTGTCTTGATAAATTTTCCTTCTGCAAAAGAATGTAAACTGCAAAAACCACACCAATTGCAAAGGTTGTCACTCCGCTTATAATATTTAAAGCTGCGGATAAAGTAGAGGACAGCACTGTTCCGGCACCAACAGATAAAAACTGAACAATTTTCTCAAGATAGGATTTCCAGTCAATCTGAATATGGTTAATATAATCTGTAATCTCCGGATATTGGGAAAACAGCTTCTCTGCTCCCTGCTTTACATCATTGAAAAAAACAGGTAGGCTGTACTGCAGACTTAAAACTGTATCAAACAGCTGGGGCATGACTACAAAAGTAACCACAAGCAAAATTCCGATTACAAACACAAAAGTGAGAACCAGGCTTAAAGGGCGGCGAAACTGACTCTCTTTTTTTACCGGCAGAATGCGTTCAATCGCCCGCATGGGAACATTTAATACAAATGCCATTACTCCACCTAATAAGAAAGGAGTTAAAATCCCCACTGCCCTGACAATCAGGGCAAATAAACTTCTATAATTAATACCAGCCACTACGGCAATCACAGTAAATATAATTAACCATCGTAATTTTTTTATTGTGCTGTCATTTAATTCCATTCAATCCTCCTCTGGATCTCTTCCTGAAACACTTTTTGAATCTCCTGAAACGATGTCTGAAAAGTTCCCTGTGCCAGCAGAGCATTCCCTCCGCCCCGGCCATTTAATTTTTCATTTAACTGACGGCTGAATTCCCGCATATCCATATCACTGCTTCCTGCTGCATACTGGAATAGTCCATCTTCTCCGGAACATACCAATACAACATTCCCCTTCTTCTCCTCATAAAGCATGGTGGCAAACTGTCTGAGCTGTGCTGGCAAAAGATGCTCTTCAAACACCAGCAGGGGATCGCCGCTAACAGCATATTGTGCTGTTTTATATTCAAGCAGTTCTCTGGTAAGGCGGCTTACATCACCATCCTTTTTCGCTCCGTCCTCTTTTAGCTTTGTGACTGTCTCCAGTACACTGTCGGGTTTTGCTGATAATAACACCGAGATTCCCTGGACAGCTTTTAATTTCCTGCGGTAATCAAGAAATGCCTCTCTGCCGCACAGCAGGGATATTCTCACGCCGCCTTTATATCGCATCAGACCGGTGACCTTTAACATCCCAATCTCTCCTGCAGTCATCACATGGGTTCCGCAGCAGGCACATATATCTGCTCCAGGGAATTCAATAATCCGTACCTGACCGCTTAATTCCTTCTTGCTTCTGTAATTCAATGCATTTAGTTCTTCCTTTGACGGATAAGTCTCTAAAACCGGTATATTCTGCCAGATCAGTTCATTTACTTCAGCTTCCACTTCTTCTGCCTGTTCCAGAGTCAATATCCCGTTGAAATCAACGGTGACCTCATCTTTCCCCATATGAAACCCTACATTATCGTAACCGTAATACTTATGTACCACGCCTGAAAACAAATGTTCTCCCGAATGATTCTGCATATGACTGAATCTTCTCTCCCAATCAATAATTCCAGTTACCAGCGAATTTTCAGGAAGAGACCTGTCCGTAATATGAACGATTCCCTCCGGACGATCTCTGACATCCATAACAAGGGCGTCTCCCAATGTGCCTGTATCCGCCGGCTGCCCTCCACCCTCAGGATAGAAGGCTGTCCTGCTTAACTGAACCAGATATTTACCATCCTTATCTGGTATGCATCCTGTCACCTCTGCTTCAAACTGTTTCACATAGGGTCTCTCATAATATAATTTTTCCATCTTTTGCTCCTTTTAATCCTGTTGCTACTAATTATACACAACATTTCTTTAAGTTCAATCATATCAAATCTAAAATTTTTCAGAAAAAAAGGAAACAGTGGCAAGCTGACATTCATACACTTACAGTGTAAACAAATTATTTGGAGGAACCAATATGAGTGATCTGGCAGCAACTAACTGTGGATGCGGATGTGATTGCAACAACGGAGGATGCGGTAATAACAACGGTTGTAGTTTTATCTGGATTATCCTTCTTCTGTGCTGCTGCGGCGGTAATAACAGCTGCGGTGGTGGATGCGGTAACGGTTGTGGCGGTTGCGGAAATGATGGTTGTGGCAGTTGGATTTGGATCATCATTCTTCTGTTCTGCTGTGGCGGCAACGGATTCGGCGGCGGATTCGGCTGCTAAACAAAACATAAAGCAGGGCCCGAACCATCTTTGGTTCGGGCCCTGTTTACGTCTAATTACGGCTCTGACCTTTCTCCTGTCCCGGTCTTGTAAAAGCGGACTGGTTACCTGTTCCTTCCTGGCTGTTTCTATTTTGCTTTTGTTTCATACACTCATCATCAATTTCGTAAACCGCATTTCCATCTATGATTAATCGGTTTCTCATATAAATCACTCTCCTGTAATACTAATATATGCGGCCGCATATATTGTCAACAAGAAAAGTAAGGATCCCATGCAATGAATAATGAACAAAATGTCCACGCAAATGAATTAGACTCCCGTATCGGGGATAATCATCTTGATATGATGAAAGCCGCCCTGCCTTATATGAATGTTCCCCAGCAACGTATGATCTCCACCTTTGTTAAATTTAACGAACTGCAGCGCACCATAAACCTATTTGAAGATGGAGAAGTGGCTGCTATGGGAATCTGTTCTGCCGGTGAAAAGGAACGGTCTAACTCACCCCTTGAGATGTTAAACACCATTAAACCCTACGCAGATCCTTCGGAGCAGGACTTAATTGACTTATTTATCAACATCTTCCAGGGATTTAATATGGCAAATGCCTACTCGGAAGCCGTTCCAAGCTCAACGATCCCGCTTCAGGCACAGGCACAATCACAGGCTCAGTCAGACGGACAAAACCGTTCCAATAACTCACATCGCCAAAACAACAATCCATTTGGCAGAATGCCCTTTGAGCAGTTAAAGAACTTCATGCCTCCGGAACAGCAGTCACGATTGGAAACCATGCAGATGATGATGTCCGCCATGCAGCAGATGAACTAAAATACAACTGTCACCATCTTACTCCATACATATTCACAGGAAAGGAAGGTTATTAACTTATGAATTCCAACTGGAAACAGGACCCACGGTTAAAAAATATGAATCCCCAGAAGCTTTCCATGCTGACCGAATTTGCAAAACGTGCTGAGGCTGCTCCAAAGGACCAGCTTTTTCCGACGCTTATGAGTCTGACCGCGGAAGCTAATCAGAAGGGTATCCATTTTAACGATGCTGAAACAGATCTTCTTATTTCCATACTCGGCGACAATATGAGTCCAGCTGAGCGGCAGCGGATCGAAACCGTTCGCATGCTCTCAAAAAATATGATGAAACGAAATGGAAAGAAATAAAAGAAAGGACATTATAGACAACTCCTGACGGGGATGCCTATAATGTCCTTCTTCTATTTTACAACTGGTTCTATTTGCAGACGATATTTACAATTCTTCCAGGAACATATATTTCTTTCACAATGGTTCCGGTAATCTTATCGGGAATCATTGCCTTACCAGCCTCAATTGCATCTTCCTTTGAAACATCCGCAGGAAGCTTTACAACCGCTCTGGTCTTTCCATTTACCTGAACAGCCACTTCGATTTCATCCTCTTTCATGGCTTCCTCACTCCACTCCGGCCATGTAGCATGGAATACAGAGTCTGTGCCGCCAAGCTGCTGCCACAGTTCCTCACCGATATGAGGAGCAAATGGTGCAAGAAGAATTACAAAGGTCTTTAATGTCTCTTTGTCAATGCCGCCGGCTGTTTTTGCAAGTTCGATCAGCTTGTTGTTATATTCCATAAAGCCGGATATTACGGTGTTTAAGTTAAACTGGTTGAAACGCTGTTCAATGTCAAATACCAGTTTATTGCGGAGGCGGATCATCTCTTTGGTCGCTTCCACGTTCTTTTCACAGTTATCTGCTACCAGATTATAGAAACGGTTTAAGAAACGGCTGACACCTTCAATTCCCCTGTCATCCCACTCAGCATCTAACTCCGGCGGTCCTACAAAAAGTTCATACATACGAAGGGAATCACAGCCATAATCCTGAACAAGTTCATCAGGGGAAACCACATTGCCCTTTGATTTACTCATCTTAATTCCGTTTTTACCAGTAATCATTCCCTGGTTAAACAGTTTGGTAAATGGCTCGTCAAAATCTACCACACCGATATCATTTAAGAACTTGGTGTAGAAACGGGAGTACAGAAGATGAAGAACCGCATGCTCCACACCGCCGATATACATATCAACAGGAAGATATTTGTCCGCTTTCTCTCTGGATACCAGTTCCTGATTATTGTGGCTGTCTACATAACGGAGGAAATACCAGGAAGATCCTGCCCACTGAGGCATGGTATTAGTCTCTCTCTTTGCAGCCGCACCGCATACCGGACAGGTGGTATTAACCCACTCGTCAATATCTGCAAGAGGGGATTCTCCTGTACCAGTCGGCTGGTAGCTTTCCACTTCAGGAAGAGTAAGAGGAAGCTGGTCTTCCGGCACGGGAACATTGCCGCAGTGAGGGCAGTGAATAATCGGAATCGGCTCACCCCAGTAACGCTGTCTGGAAAATACCCAGTCACGAAGTTTAAAGTTTACCGTTTTCTTACCAAGACCTCTTGCTTCGATCATGGCAGGCGCCTCTTTTTTGAGTACAGCTGATTCCATGCCATTCCACTCGCCGGAATTGATCATGGTTCCGCTGGCCTCTGTATAGGCCTCTGTCATATTCTCAATTTCTTTGCCGTCTTTTGCAATTACCTGAATAATCGGAATATTAAATTTGGTTGCAAATTCAAAGTCTCTGTCATCGTGAGCCGGAACGCACATGATTGCGCCTGTACCGTAGTCACCCAGTACATAATCGGAAATCCAGATCGGAACTTTAGCTCCGCTTAAAGGATTGATTGCATAGCTTCCGGTAAATACTCCAGTTTTTTCCTTATCCTGAAGACGGTCAACATTGGATTTCATGGAAGCTTCATAGATATACTGGTCCACTTCTGCTTTGGTTTCCTCTGTTGCAAGAGAAGCCGCAAGGGCATGCTCAGGTGCAAGCACCATAAAGGTTGCTCCGTATAAGGTATCAGGTCTTGTGGTATAAACCGTAATGGCTTCTTCTTTCCCCTCTACCTTAAAATCTACTTCTGCACCGTAAGATTTTCCGATCCAGTCTGTCTGCATCTTTTTAACCTTTTCCGGCCAGTCAAGCTTATCCAAATCATTTAAAAGGCGGTCTGCATAAGCAGTGATCTTTAACATCCACTGTCTTAAATTCTTCTTTGTAACTGTGGTTCCGCAACGCTCGCAGCAGCCGTTTACCACTTCCTCGTTGGCAAGACCGGTTTTACAGGAAGGACACCAGTTAATGGGGAATTCCTTTTCATAGGCAAGACCCTTCTTAAACATCTGGACAAAAATCCACTGGGTCCACTTATAAAATCCAGGATCTGTGGTATTTACTTCCATATCCCAGTCGTAAACAGCCGCGATCTCATTGATCTGTCTTTTAATATTACTTACGTTCTCAGCCGTTGATTTTGCCGGATGAACGCCCATCTTAATTGCATAATTCTCTGCAGGAAGACCAAATGCATCCCAGCCCATGGGGTGAATGACATAATGTCCCTTTAAAATCTGGTAACGGCTCCAGACGTCAGAGATAACGTAACCTCTCCAATGGCCAACATGAAGGCCGCTGCCAGACGGATATGGGAACATATCCAGACAGTAATATTTTGGTTTCTTTCCATCGTCAACATTGATTGGATTCTTTTCCCAATTCTCGCGCCATTTTTTCTCAATGGCACTGTGGTTATAAGATGATGCCATAACAAAATTCCTCCTTATTAGACAGTCACGGTAAATTTGATTCTGATTGCATAAAAAAAGCGCCTCCACCCGTAATAAAACGGCTATAGAGACGCAGTATCTACCGCGTGGTACCACTCTATTTCATACAAAACGTATGCGCTCAACCGGACAGACTCTCCTGTCCGCCCGCTGTAACGGTCGGGATTCCGGCTATACCTACACAAAAGCCATGGCTTTCTTCAGTATGCTACTCAAAGGCCAGTTCAGCAATCTTTCCCAACCGGCTCTCACCAGCCGCCGGCTCTCTGAATGTTTCAGACTGCTTACTACTCCTAATCACAGTATTTTTGCTAAGTGTAAATGTAACATAATTGCCCGGATGTGTCAACCCGATTTTATGAAAACTCTGCGACAACAAAGGAAATGGCAGACAATACAAAAAATAAAATCATACCAACGTTCAAAAACAGGATTTTACCTGCCCCCCTGCCCCATACCGCTTCCTCACCCTGCCAGAACATCCATTTTTCCCTTGTGACAAAAAACAATACGATACCAGCTATCATAGATCCATACAAAAACATAGCATAGATAACTGCAAGGGGAATTGAATTCTGAATATAAATAGCAGCAACTGATCCAAGGAAATTAATGATCATATGAAAACCAATGGTATAGCGGATTCTTCCTGTTCTGGTGTAAATATAGCCAAATACAAGTCCGATCCCAAATGCATAGAAGAATTGATAAAAATTCCCATGACACAATCCAAAAATAATAGCGGATACCAATATAGCCGCCTTATCTCCATATCTGCGGACACGGTCAATAATGAGTTTTCGAAAGAGAACCTCTTCGCAGACCGGCGCCATAACCACCATAATTGCAAAGATCGTTCCTGTGTTCAGTCCCTTAAGCACTTCTGCAATGGGATTCATCATTGGTTTTCCTTCCAAAGCACTGATGAGACTCATAAGCAGCTGTCCCGCCAGGTTACCTGCAACCAATGCACTGATACAGATAAAAAAAGAACAAATCAACAGCTTTTGTTCCGGTTTCCGGCTTATCGGTCTATGGGTAACAGGTATATTCTTTATAATCAGATATAAAACCAGCCCTCCTGCTGCATAATTTGCCAGAGAAACGGAAAATAAAGACCAGCCTCTGGACAAATTAAAAATTCCATTCTGACTGACCACCTGAATCACAATTCTTAACACAATCTGCAGTACAATTGATGCAGTGAGAAACCCCGTATATCCCAGTCCGATTCTGCCAAATACTTGTTTTGCGCCCTTTGTCTCTTCCACCAAAAATCTTACCTCCTGCTGAATTGATATCAGTTTAACACAGAATGAGCAAATACGCAATTCTTCTGGTTGCTGCCATTGGAATCCAGATGCTTAAAAAGGCGGATCCAATCATGCATTGGATCCGCCCTGGTTACTATTTTATCCTTCCATACGGTCAACCTTGGATGCCCGTTCCTCAACTTCTTTCTTCTGAACATCTCCGGGTGCCAGCTCATAACGGCTGAACTCATATTCAAACGTACCAATACCACCTGTCATAGAGCGAAGGTCTGTATTATAGCCAAACAGCTCTGACATTGGAATATCCGCCTCTATGACCTGTTTTCCATGATGATTGGAATTCATTCCAAGAACACGTCCTCTTCTCCGGTTTAAATCTCCCATAACATCGCCGGTAAATTTATCCGGCACAGTGACTTTTAAGGAAGCGATGGGTTCCAGCAGTACCGGATTGGCATCCATAAAGCCTTTTTTAAATGCCAGGGTTGCAGCCATCTTAAAAGCAAGTTCAGAGGAATCCACTGGATGGTAGGATCCGTCGGTCAGCGTTGCCTTGATTCCCACAACAGGATAAGCAGCTAATGGTCCTTTTAAGACGCATTCTGCAATTCCCTTTTCCACTGCCGGGAAATAATTCCTGGGAACCGCTCCGCCAAATACAGATTCTTCAAATACATAGGGAGTCTCCAAATCACCGGAAGGCTCAAAGGTCATCTTTACATCACCAAACTGACCATGACCGCCGGACTGCTTCTTGTATCTTCCCTGAACCTCCACTTTTTTGCGGATGGTCTCACGGAATGCAAATTTAGGTTTGCTTAATTCAATTTCAACCTTATAGCGGTTTAACAGCTTGCTGACCACTACCTCCAGCTGCTGATCGCCGATTGCATACAGAAGAGACTGACGGTTCTCCGTATCATTCACTGCCTTTAAGGTCCAGTCCTCTTCCGTTAATTTAGCCAGTGCATTGGAAACCTTATCATCATCACCTTTTGTTTTCGTCTTATAACGCATATACGTATATGGAGTGGATATCTCAGGCTTGTGATAGACAATAGGTGCGGAGCGAAGGGCTATGGTATCACCGGTCTGTGTCACGTTCAATTTGGATACTGCACCAATATCTCCTGCTTTTAATTCCGGAACTTCGATAGCATCTTTTCCCCTTAACACATAGAGTTTTCCGATTTTCTCTTCCGTATCTTTATTTACATTATAGATGGCTGAATCCGCTTTCAATGTTCCTGTACAGATCTTCATCAGAGAATACTTGCCGATAAATGGGTCTAAGATTGTCTTAAATACCCGGGCTGACAACGATACATTGTCATTGTATCTGGCAGTAAAACGTTCTCCGGTGGAAACATCCACACCGATGCATTCATAACGCTCCGGTGATGGAAAATACTTGTCAATTGCCTGTAAAACCATCTTTACACCCTGGGCATTAATTCCGGAACCAAGCATGACCGGAACGATATTTCCCTGTATTACATGTTCCCGAAGTGCAGAAGAAATCTCTTCCAGGGTAAATTCGTCGCCTGAGAAATACCGTTCCATGTATTCCTCACTGATTTCAGCAACTGCTTCCATCAAAGCTTCTCTGGCAATCCCTAAATTCTTCTGGCTATACTCAGGAATCTCACATTCCACATAATCACTGTTAACGGTAAAGCGCCGCCCAGCCATTTTCACCACATTCACAAATCCTACGAACTTTTCATTCTCTCTGATAGGAAGGTGGAACGGAGCTATCTTTCTTCCGAATTCTTTCTCCAGCTTTAAAAGAAGTTCACGAAAGCTGGCCTGATCATCATCCATATTGGTTACAAAAAACAGTCTGGGAAGCTTGTACTTTTCACAGAGCTCCCATGCCTTTAACGTACCAACTTCAATTCCTGCCTTGCAGTTTACTACGATAACAGCAGCATCTGCTACACTGATTGCCTCTTCTACCTCGCCAACAAAATCAAAATAACCGGGAGTATCAAGTAAATTAATCTTGATCGGTCCATCCTCTCCTTCATATTCCAATGGAATCAGGGAAGTGGAGATGGAGAACTGTCTCTTAATCTCTTCTTTGTCATAATCGCTGATGGTATTGCCATCGGTAACTTTTCCCATTCTGCTGATGGCTCCGGTCACTAACGCCATTGCTTCAGCAAGGGTAGTTTTACCGGCGCCCCCGTGCCCAAGTAAGGCGACGTTACGGATTTGTTTGGTTCCATACACGTTCATAAGCATTCCTCCTGTTCGGTATTTAAGTCTATAACAATATTTTACTAAAAATGTCTTATAATTGCAAGTAAAAGGTACAATTTGCACAAATATTTTTCGACATTTTTCTATATTTTGATAAAAGAAAAGAGGGCGCCGCCCTCTTCTTTTCCCATATTTACCTATAAATATTGTATTTAAACCAAAATCCGATTTTTCAGGGTATGTGATGCAATTTCACAGCTGCCTGGAGTGCCGCATCAAGTGCTGTAATCCGTGGTATGGAAGTCCTCACCCCTGGCAGTCCTTTGTTTACTTTTTTATCCACCATCTCCCGCAAAATATCATTTTTCACAAGAAGGCTTCCCCAGTACCAGAGTTCAAATCCGTCCGCACCCATTTTAGCTGCTGTATCACGGATCAGCCCCCATAAGGCGTCTGCACATTCCCGGTGTATCTCTATGGCAGTCTCGTCACCTAATGCTGCCGCCTGATAGGCAAGAAGGGAAAATCTGGCGATCTGATATTTCTCCATAAGATTGGCATTGATATAATCATCTATTTTTCCCAATGTATCAATTCCGGTTGACTTGATAAAAAGTGGGGTAAGAATGGGGCTCCTGCCCCTCCCTGATAAATCATTGCCCACCGCTCTTAAAACCTTTAGCCCCAGATCAAAACCGCTTCCTTCATCGCTTACAATGTGATTAAAGCCTCCTGTTCTGTGCAGGCCCCCGTTCTGATCTCTTCCAAAGCAAACGGAACCGGTGCCGGATATGATTACAAGAGCCGGCGTTTCCGTCAGATAAAGAAATACTTCGCAGTCATTGATTACCTTCAGTTTGTCAGGCAAAAATCCCATTTCTTCAAAAAAGGATCTGCAATCACGTTCATGGGGCGGAAAATCAATTCCGCTTGCTGCCACACAGATTCCCAGGCAGCTGCCAGAATCCAGATTCAGCTGGTTCAAAGCTGGAATTACCAGTTCCCGGTAACGCAGCCTGCTTTTTTCAGCTCCATCTGTATTGAGGCTGCAGCCAGGTGCTGTAAATTCCCCCAATACGTTACCTGCGGGATCGCAGACTTTAAGACGTCCATTGGTTCCTCCCACATCCAGCCCGGCATAAAATCCTGTCATAATCCTGTACTCCTCTCGGTTGTTATCTCCATAGCATAAAACCTGCTGTTGTAAACATCTCATTTCCATCTAAAAGATACTTCTTTAATGAGGTCTGCAGCGAAGTAGTGCAGGAAAATTGTTCCAGTGCTTCCATGGTAAAATCAAAGCCCATAACCCGCTCCAGTATCTGCGGCTGCCCAGTCAGTACAGGCATTTTATGAAATCGATTCATAAAGCTTATGATTTTACTGGTCTCAGGCAGGATGTGCTTAAGATGGGGATCCAGTAGCCAGCTGTCGCAGACAAGAATCTGATTTTCATAATAGTTCTTTGCAGTATGAAAAGAGAAGTCAATGCTGTCGGTGGATAAATCAGAACCTTCCGGAATATGAACAGCAACCGCCTTCTCTCCCGGTGCAAGCTTAAGCTCCCATTCCGTTGGATTTAACAAAACAGGGGTCTCCATCTTTACAGTTCCTGATTCTAAATCCACCCTATATCCAGTCAAAGCTCTTTCTCCAAAATCCAGGTAAGTTTTTATTTCACAGTTCACACTCCTTCCATTTGTACCAGAGATATATCCGTCCTGGTCAATCATCAGATCCGGACATGCCAATGCCTGAAACTCACCGGATTGTCTGTTTTCAAAAATCAGAAACGGGAATTCATAAGTAACTTCCTCAAATTGCAGGCTGCCGAATCTTCGTACTTTTCCAACAAGGGAGCGGAATACCCACTCAATCCGGTTAAGTCCCACCTGACCCTTGTGATATTTGCGATAGGACTGAATCCAGATTTCAACATCTTTAAATGAATCCCGGATAACAGCTTCCGGTATGGCCTGCTTTTCTAATTCATGTACCAGTTCCGGTAACATCCAGTCAATGTAAATAACCGGAAGTAAAAAATCATCCAAATGAAGGAATCTGGCATGTCTGATTCCAAACATCACGGCTTGCGCTGCCCCCTCGGGATCTTTTTCCACCAGCATAAGTTCCCGGCATCTGCTGTAATTTCTCTTAAAATATTCATTACTCTCATAGGCAGCGGCAAAAAGTTCCACCGCTGCCTGAGTATCTTTACTAAATATACTGAGTTTTGTCATTGTTATCTGTAAATCCCACTTTCAACGGTCCCGCTGTTAAAATACGTTGCTTTACATCAAATACCGGCCGGAGATTTTCTACATAGGCTGAAAACTCAGCAAGGGATTTAAATTCCTGATTTCCTGCACATACGCAGAAGTAGGCAATATCATCCCCATAGGTACGGAATTCGCATTCAAACAGTTGGTCATCCACGGGTTCCAACGTACTGCTGCACCAAAGAGCCACAAAGCCCCCTGCCTTACTGCCGAAAAGCCAATTGCCGGAGATTTTCGTTTCAGAAAACTTTGGTGAAGGAAAATAAGCATGGGTGAAATGAATGGGATGCTCCTCCGGTATATGATAAACAGCACCCAGTAAATTTCCTTCCTGAACCAGTGCAGGCATTACTCCATTACCGAACCAGTATCCCGGTCTCATGGAACAGGAATCGCAGGTTCCTCCCGGGTGGTTTGTAAAGATATCTGTCTCCATATCAAGGGCAGCATACCACATGTGCTGCTGATAACCATATACGCCAGGCTCAAAGCAGGTGGTTCCATGGAACCGTTCGTTCAGCGACTTGGTGTATTCACAGGTTGTGGTATCAGCATCCGGATCCAGAGTCAGGTTTTTCCAGCGTTTAAATTCCGGATCCGGTCTTGGAGACTGAACGGAGGTCATACAGTACTCTGATGTTTTCTTCAGCCTTATCAGAGCATTTCCAGTGGAATAATCCATATCTGCCGGGCGCTCCATTAGTTCTTTTAGTCCTTCTGGAAGTTGATAGCTGCTGCATGAATAAAAGCCCAGCCAACCTTCTCCGTAGGAATAAGGGACGTCAGGATTGATCAAATTCATCAGTGCCTGGGCTCCCTGCTCAAAGGGATGAATCACTTCCCTGTATACTCGTCCCATAGGGGCAATTACAACACCGTCATAGGTATGGAGGCACAGCATTTCAAGAAGTTTATCGGTAATCTTGACTGCCCTTTTTGAAATGGCTTCCTCTGAAAAATCAATTACATTTAACAGTGCTGCAAACGTAACGCACATATAAACTGTACTTAAGAATTCTTCAAATCCATGTTCCTCCACATCCGCCAGCCATGCTTCAACTTTAGCTCTTCCGATTTTAAAAAGCTCTCTGCCGGTCATGTCTGCCCGTGGGAAATACTCATCCGGATACATCTCTCCTGCGTTCATGGCACAGGTATAAAACATAAGAGAATGGTTTTCGCTCCAGAAGCACATGGCGTCAGATCCTTTTTGATCCATCCAGTAACGCCAGTTTAAAAGAACCTCTTTTGCACGTTTTGCCAGATTCTCACTGACTGGATAATTTTTTAGATATCGGACCATGCCACACACCAGAAAATCAGAGCAGTCATATCTGCTTTCAATCTGATCCAGAGTCTCATAAAGAAGTTCTACATCCCGCCCGCTGTCCATTCCAAGGGCTTTTCTCGCAAGGATATTGGAGATGGAAAATCCGAATTTATCACCTCTGGACAGACTTTCTGCTTCTGCAATTCTATGGAAAATGGCCTTTTTGTTCTCCTCAAAGTCCTTGTCTTTTCCATATTCCGGTCTCTGAGCCAGGATATTCTCCACTTTTCTGGTAAGGACTCCATGGTCACTTTTTACACTTACTAAAATAACACCTGGCTTTTCGTCCTCAAGCTTCACCTGATTTTTACCGCTGATCTCCTGCCATTCCTTACGGCTTTTCACCTGTGCAAAATCAGGGCTTTGGCTGTCGTAGGCCAAAGAGGCTCCTTTCGGCGCACCTTCTTTGAACGTCATGATGGAATTCTTAATGGAGATGGAACCAAGCCAGTTCTCAATCTGTACCAGTTCATCGGTATGCTTCTCATCCGGCAGTACAACACAGATCTCTTCCATGTGATCCATGATCTGAATGCCGAACAATGTTCTCGTATCCCTGACACCAAGTGTCTGCAGACTGATATAAATTTCATTGATTCCCTTTTTCAGCTGAAGCTCCATCTGTTTCTTTTTAATGGGCTTATAAACCGGCGTATCCATACGGCACACAAGTTTTCCATTGCACCACACATCGACTGCCGCATAAGACCATACAACAGCATTCACTGCGATGTCTTCCTCTACTTCGATTCCTGTCACTGCATCCAGTTCTACCTTCTGCAATGTAGAATAGAATGTGCTTTCATCTACAAACCAGTTTCCATAATGATAATAATACTTCCACGGCATCTGAAGTCTGCTGTTTTCTCCAAGAATAACCGGGCCTTCGGGGCAGGATTTGTTTAAGTCCGCCACGAGGGATCTTAAATGCTGTTCATAACGCAGCTGGTTGTCATCTGATTCATGATTGATAAAATCCGTTACTTTTGGACCGGATATCAGGTAATTCGTAAGGAACCCGGTTCTGTTCAATTGTAATTTTTCCATTGTCTTATCCCTTTACTGCCCCAGTTGGTGCACAAATAAATACATTTTTGATTTGTTTTATCTCTATATTAAATGATTTCCTTGGAAAATTACATGGCATTTTCCATGTTTGATGTAACTTTTTTTAACATCATCCTGGCACATAACTGCTATTTATACAAAAATGTCCGTGTATCAGGAGATCATTTTTGACGGCTTCACTAATAATTCTTATAATCTTTAGGAAAATTTATCATAATAAGTCTAGATCTTTCCCTTTTTCACTGTGCAAAATTGCCTCTGAAAAGTTTTAAATTTATAATTTACTTTAAAGTGTTAAACTTTAACGTATAAAAGCGTTGACAACTTCCCCGCTATCCATTACAATGGGGATTAATCATTTGTAAGAAAAGAGGAAAAAGAGATATGATTATTATTATGAAACCAAACGCTTCTGCAGAGGCTGTAAGTAAAGTAAAGCACTTAATTGAATCCAACGGCCTGACCGCTCATTTATCAGAGGGAACGGAAGTAACCATAGTAGGTGTTGTAGGGGATAAAACGAAACTTCAGGGTGCTAATATTGAGATGATGGATGGTGTGGATAAAATCGTTGCGGTAACTGAAAGCTACAAGGTAGTAAATAAGAAGTTTCACCCGGAAGATTCTGTTATTACAGTGGGCAATGCCAAAATCGGCCCAGGATACCTTACCATGATGGCCGGTCCCTGTGCCATTGAAAACCATGACATGCTTTTAGAAACAGCCTATGCAGTAAAAAAAGCCGGAGCACAGTTCTTAAGAGGAGGCGCTTACAAGCCAAGAACTTCCCCCTACGCATTTCAGGGTCTGGAAGAAGAAGGGTTACAATACATGAAAGAAGCCAGAGAGGCGACCGGACTGAATGTAGTTTGTGAGGTGACCAGTTTAAGGGCACTGGAAACTGCTGTAAAATACGTTGATATGATCCAGATCGGTGCAAGAAACATGCAGAATTTTGAGCTTTTAAAAGAAGCAGGAAAAGCAGGAATACCTGTTCTCTTAAAAAGAGGTCTCTGCGCTACCATTGACGAGTGGTTAAATGCAGCAGAATACATCGCTTCCGAAGGCAATCCCAATATTGTTCTTTGTGAAAGAGGAATCCGCACATATGAAACTGCAACCAGAAACACCCTGGATATCAGCGCAATTCCCGTAATCCGGTCTAAGAGCCATCTTCCAATTATTGTGGATCCCAGTCATGCCACTGGTGTACGTGCTTACATTGAGCCCATCTCCAAGGCAGCTCTTGCAGTTGGTGCAGACGGTCTGATTGTGGAAGTTCATCCCTGTCCTTCCTGTGCATTATCTGATGGTCCTCAGTCTCTCACCTTTGAGCAGTTTGAACAATTGACAGAGCAGTTACAGCCATACGCAAAACTTTCAGGGAGGGTTTTCAATGAATGATGAAGTCATAGCCTTTATCGGGCTTGGTCTGATCGGGGGGTCTATTGCCCGGGGGATCAAGCGTGAAGCTCCAGATACAAAAATAATGGCTTATATGCGGACACGTTCCAGACTTGACAAAGCCAGAGAAGAAGGCATCGTTGATGTTATTCTCGACGGTATTGGAGAAGAGCTTTCGGAATGTGACTTTATATTCCTTTGTACGCCAGTGGAATACAACGCAGATTATCTAAGTAAAATCCAGCCTTTTTTAAAACCTGGAGCCATCATCACCGATGTGGGGAGCACCAAAACCGACATCCACGAAGCCGTAATCCGCCTTGGCATGGAGTCCTGGTTTGTGGGCGGCCACCCAATGGCTGGCTCAGAAAAAACAGGCTATGAAAATTCTACGGATCATTTGCTGGAAAATGCTTACTATATCATTACTCCAACTGCGCAGACAACCAAAGAGCAGACCAATCGTATCGTTCATATTGCAGAGATGATCGGTTCCATCCCCATTGTTTTAGATTATCATGAGCACGATTTTGTGACGGCTGCCATCAGTCATCTGCCCCATATCGTTGCCTCAAGTCTGGTAAACTTAGTAAAGGACTCTGACAACCAGCAGGGACTTATGAAACGGCTTGCTGCCGGAGGATTTAAGGATATTACGCGAATTGCCTCCTCTTCACCGGAGATGTGGGAACAGATCTGTATGACAAACCATAAGAATCTTTCTCTTATTCTGGAGCGCTACATCGCTTCCTTAAATCTGATTCTGGGTGAATTAAATAAAAAAAATGGCAGTTATATTAACCAGCTGTTTGAAACTTCCAGGGATTACCGGAATTCTTTTTCTGAAAAAGCAACCGGTCCCATTGCGCCTGAATACTCCTTTACCGTTGATATGGCAGATGAAGTTGGTGCCATTTCCACCCTTTCTGTTATCCTGGCTGCAAAGGGAATCAGTATCCGTAATATCGGAATCAATCATAACCGGGAGCACGGAGAAGGAACCCTGCGCATTGCATTTTACGACAAAGAAACCATGGATCAGGCCTGGAAGCAGCTGGAACGCTATCATTATGAATTAATATCCAATTAAGAGAGGTATCCTATGAAATTTACAAAAGCCTCCCCTCTCAGGGGAGAACTATCCATACCTGGCGATAAATCCATTTCCCACCGCAGTATTATGTTCGGTTCTCTGGCAATGGGAACCACTGAGATCACCAATTTTCTACAGGGCGCTGACTGTCTGTCCACCATTGCCTGCTTTGAAAAAATGGGAATCGGGATTGAAAATAACGGGGACTCTGTGATCGTCCACGGAAACGGTCTGTTCGGGCTAAAAAAACCGGATACAATTCTGGACTGTGGAAACAGCGGAACCACCACCCGCCTCATATCCGGCATTCTGGCTGCCCAGGACTTCGACGTCACTCTTACCGGGGATGAATCCATTAAAAAACGACCGATGAAACGGATCATGGATCCGCTCTCACATATGGGCGCAGACATAAGAAGCCTGGAAGGCAATGGCTGTGCACCTCTTGTTATTACCGGAAAGAAGCTTTACGGCATTCATTATACCAGCAAGGTAGCCTCTGCCCAGGTAAAATCAGCCATACTTCTGGCAGGTCTTTATGCAGATGGCGAGACAAAGGTAACGGAACCTTATGTATCAAGAAACCATTCTGAAATCATGCTGAAATACTTTGGTGCCGATGTTTCCGCAGAAGGCACAACTGCTACCATACGGCCTGCAAAGGAATTGTACGGGAACAGAATCGTCGTTCCTGGAGATATCTCCTCTGCTGCCTTTTTCATTGCAGCAGGTCTTTTAGTACCTGGCTCTGAAATACTTTTAAAGCATGTGGGAATCAATCCAACCAGAGACGGAATTCTTTCCGTATGCCGTGATATGGGTGCAGATATCACACTGCTTAATAAAAATACCGATTCCGGTGAACCCACTGCTGATATTCTTGTAAAATCCAGTACTCTTCACGGAACGGAAATAGGTGGTTCCATCATCCCCACATTAATTGATGAACTTCCCGTCATAGCTGCCATGGCATGCTTTGCAGAGGGAGAAACCGTAATAAGAGATGCAGGGGAATTAAAGGTAAAAGAATCCAACCGGATCGAAGTAATGGTACGCAATCTTTCTGCAATGGGAGCCGATGTAACAGAGACTGAGGATGGAATGATTATCCGTGGAGGCAGAACCCTTCATGGAGCCGTGATCGACAGTAAGCTGGATCATAGAATTGCCATGACCTTCGCTGTTGCCGGATTATGTGCAGAGGGGGAAACCGAAATTAAGGGAGCAGAATGCGTAAATATCTCCTACCCCGGTTTCTATCATGACTTAGAACGCCTGGGCAGATAATTACAATAAAAAAGCAAAAAAGCAGCTGCACAGAGCTGTTTTTTTGCTTTTTAAGTCTTATTTATAAAATGGTAACCTGGCACATCTTCATGGAATTCAACGCATTTTTATGGCTTTCTGGTGTGACTCCCGCACAGCAGGAAGAATCAACCAGAACCGGAGTCTCCGGAAGAAATGCTTTGATTAACAGTGCGTTGGAAATCACGCAGATATCGGTACACAGACCGATGAGCTCTATGGAATCATAACTGCCTGATGCTGCATATTTTCCTAAATCCGTACTTGCAAAGGTGTTTTTTTCAAAACGTCTGCCCGGAATCTCTTTTAACACATCAGCAAGCTCCCAGCCGGCGGTCCCCTTCACGCAGTGCATCACTGGAAGGTTCTTTCCTTCCTGAGTATCCATATAATTATGTTCATGAGTATCAAGAGTAAAGATCACATCGTCTCCTGCCGCCTGATATTCTTCGATTTTCTTCTTTACGTTTTCAACGATTGCCTGCGCCTCTATCGTTCCCAATGAACCATCTATAAAATCCTTCTGCATATCCACAACAACCAACAGTCTGTTCATAAATTCTCCTTCCATCCCATGTCTTTTTTTTATTCTATCACAGATCCTGAAAAATAAATAAAGTTTTTTTAATTACCTATTGACAATATTCCTTTCACGCATTAATATATTGATTAATAAAAGAAACCGTTGAAAAAGAAGAGTAAGCTTTCCCAGCAGTATTTCAGAGAGCCGCCGGTGGTGTGAGTGCGGTATAGTGCAGATAGCTGAATGGACTTTTGAGGGCAGCCTTGAACCGAATGGAAGTAGGGGCTGACGGAATCCACAACCGTTATATGATGTGGCATATATGTTAGTATATGAAAAGAGGGCTTATATTAAGCCAATTTGAGTGGCACCGCGGATTGTATGATTCGTCTCAAGTATGTGTATAACATACTTGGGACTTTTTTTATGCAAAAAAGCTTTTGTATCATTAAAATAAATTCTAGGAGGAATTATTATGAAAAAATCTGTAAAAATCATGTTACTGGCAGCACTTGCTGCTACCCTCACCGGATGTGCTTCAGGCAAAGCACCGGAAAAGACACAGGAAACCACTTCTGCAGCATCTGCAAAAAGTGAAGGAGCTGGAACTTATACCATCGGAATCGCCCAGTTCGCAGAGCACGGCTCTCTCGACAACTGCCGGGAAGGTTTTTTACAGGGACTTGCCGCAGAAGGGATTGAGGAAGGAAAGAATTTAACTGTCCTCTATGAAAATGCACAGGCTGACGGTGGTACAGCAAGCCAGATCGTAAACAATTTCCTTGCAAAGAAGACCGATCTGATCTGCGCAATTGCAACTCCTATGGCACAGGCTGCCTACGGCGGAGCGAAAAAAGTCAACGTTCCTGTTATTTTCACAGCAGTAACTGATCCGGTAGCTGCTGCTCTTGCCAAAGAAGACGGAACTCCGGTTGGCGAAATAACCGGTACCAGCGACAAACTTCCCGTTGAAAAACAGTTGGAGATGATCCGCAAGATTCTTCCGGATGCAAAGAAAATCGGAATTTTATACAGCACAAGCGAAGTAAACTCAGAGACAGCCATCAAAGAATACAAAGCTGCTGCTGCAAATTATGGATTTGAAATCGTGGAAGGCGCAGTTACCTCTACTGCTGATATTTCCCTGGCAACTGACAGCCTTTTAGAAAAAGTTGACTGCCTTAACAATTTAACGGATAATACCGTAGTCAGCTCTCTCCCACTTATCCTTGACAAAGCAGGCAAGAAAAACATACCGGTATTCGGCAGTGAAGTGGAACAGGTAAAAATCGGCTGCCTTGCAGCAATGGGTCTTGACTATGTGGATTTAGGAAAACAGACTGGTGTTATGGCTGCCAAGGTATTAAAAGGAGAAGCCAAAGCAAGCGAATTAAATTTTGAAGTAATTAAAGATGCGGCATTTTACGGAAATTCCAAGGTTGCTGATACACTTGGTATTACCTTACCAAAGGAACTGACCGATTCTGCTGCCAAGATGTTTACTGATATTTCAAAAGGAACAAAATAAGAAGAAACTGAGTGGAGGAAGTTAAATCATGTCAATTATACTTGGCGTTTTGGAAGAAGGTCTGGTTTATGCCATTATGGCGCTGGGCGTATACATCACCTATAAGATTCTGGATTTTCCGGATCTTTCCGTTGATGGCACGTTTCCCCTTGGAGGCGCTGTTACCGTTACACTTATATTAGCCGGTATAAATCCTCTGGCAACCCTGTTTATCGCATTTGCCATTGGAGCTCTGGCCGGGTGCATCACAGGTTTTATCCATGTAAAATTAAAAGTGCGGGATCTTTTGTCTGGTATTATTGTCATGACTGCTTTGTACTCCGTTAATTTAAGAGTTGCGGGAAAAGCCAATGTTCCATTTTTCAATGTGAGCACCATTTTTGAAAACAGCCTGGTTAACAGGCTGTTTCCGGCGTCACTAAGCGGCGTTACTGTGGTTGTGATTCTGGCAGTTATCGTTTTCGTTGTAAAATTTATTTTAGACCAGTACTTAAAAACCCGCTCCGGATATCTGTTAAGGGCAGTTGGTGATAACGAAACACTTGTTACTTCCCTGGCGAAAGACAGAGGGATGGTTAAAATTGTGGGCCTGGCAATTGCCAATGGCCTGGCAGCTCTGGCAGGTTCTGTATACTGTCAGCAAAAAGGCTTCTTTGAAATCAGCATGGGAACCGGAACCATCGTCATCGGGCTTGCCAATGTCATTATCGGTACAAAGCTTTTTAAGCGGATCGGATTTGTTAAATCAACCACTGCTGTCATTATAGGCTCTATCATTTATAAAGCCTGCGTATCTTTTGCAATTTTCTTAGGAATGGAAGCTTCAGACTTAAAACTGATCACATCAGTTCTGTTCTTAGCCATTCTGGTACTGAGCAACGGCAGGGAAAAGAAGGTGAAAGCATGATTGAACTGAAAAACATAAATAAATATTACAACCACGGAACTGTCAATGAAATGTGTCTGTTCCACAATTTTGGATTAACCATAAAGGATCAGCAGTTTGTTTCTGTAGTGGGTAGCAACGGATCTGGAAAGACTTCTCTTTTAAATCTGATCTGCGGCAGCATTCCTTTGGACAGCGGATCCATACTCATTAACGGCACCGATATCACCAGCATGCCCGAATACCGCCGCCAGCGGCGCATCGGCAGAGTCTATCAGAACCCCGCCATGGGAACCTGCCCGAATATGACCATTCTGGAAAATATGGCACTGGCTGATACGAAAGGAAAACCCTTTAATTTACTTCCCGGAACCAATAAGCAGCGGATTGGTTATTACAAAGAGCAGCTTCATACATTAGGTCTTGGACTGGAAGACAAGCTTCACGTAAAGGTAGGAGTTTTATCCGGAGGTCAGAGACAGGCCATGGCACTTTTAATGTCAACCATGACTCCCATCGAGTTTTTGATTCTTGATGAACACACAGCAGCACTTGACCCGAAAACGGCTGAGATTATCATGCAGCTTACCGATAAGATCGTGAAAGAGAAACAGCTGACAACCATCATGGTAACCCATAACCTGCGCTACGCAGTGGATTACGGAAACAGGCTTCTGATGATGCATCAGGGCAATGCAGTTGTGGACTGCGCAGATGAAGAAAAAAATGGCCTGGATATTAACTTTATTCTTGAGAAGTTTAATGAAATCAGCGTGGAATGCGGAAACTAAAAAGAAAGCCTGGATCAGTCAACTAAAGTGATCCAGGCTTTCTTCTATTCCTTTTCTCTCATCCAGACAGTCATCTCTCCCTCTCCCCGGTTGTTCCAGCAAAAGTAAGGAATTGCTTTCAACTCTGATTTTTTATAAACCGGCTTTTCTTCTCCATATAGAGAATCTCCTGCCTTTTCATAATCAATACGGCTTCCCTGTAATCTGGCGCACAGGGTACCTCTTAAAAGCTGGTGGTCAAATTCTTCCTTTGGCTCTACTCTGGTATCGATAACCGCCCCGGATAGATATTTTCCATTATCCGCCTCTTCCAGGCAATAAACCACCGGTCCCTTCATCAGACTTACTTTTCCTATATTATGGCGAACCCTGGGATTGGATCTGACGTATCGGAACGGGACATTCAGTTCCATAACAACCTCATCACCCATTTCCCAAATTCGTTTTAAATAAAGATACCCTTTTTCCAGGGTTCCAGTCTCTTCTTTTCCATTGATTTTAATTACCGATCCCTTGCAGTAAGAAGGAATACGCACAGCAAGGGTAAACTGGCTTCCTGGTTTTTCCGGATTTATGGAAAGCGTGACCGTTCCATTTTCAGGAAAATTGCATTCCTGACTTACACAGATGCCTACTCCGGAGAGCTGACATTCCACTCTGCTTCGTATAAAAAGATTGACGTAGATCGTACTCTCATCTGAAGCGTATATGTAATTACCAAGGGAAGCAAGGGTTCTGGCAATATTGGGCGGACAGCATGCCACTCCGAA